>DDTL01000072.1 GCA_002344345.1 Saprospiraceae bacterium UBA2365 | reverse complement strand
CCGGAAATATTTTATTTTTAATCGTTCTAAACTTTATACAACATGTAAATAATCGATTGATTTCCCGTTTTGATTTTGTAATTTTGCACCCATAAAAGAAATTAAATTTTGTCATTTTGCCATATTTGAATTTAATTCCATATTTAAAATTACATTTTTTGATTTCTATTTATTTTTATTCTTAAAATTAATTGTGCAAATATCCTGTTATGGCAAAAATTATCGGACATATTGAAGTTGATATCGAAAAATGCAAAGGTTGTGTGCTGTGTATAGAAACCTGCCCTGTTGACGTCATTGCCATGTCGAAAGAATTCAATGGAAAAGGCTATCATTTTATGGAATTGATGGCTGACGGTTGCATCGGTTGTGCCAACTGTGCAGTGATCTGTCCTGATGGCGTAATAACAGTGTACAAAGCTAAAGGTGACGGAAATATGGAAAAAGTGGTTGCTTAGCAAATCACTTTGATCCGATACTCTTTTCTATCATTCACTGAAAAACAAAATTCTCATGGATAAAAACGTTCGATTAATGAAAGGCAATGAAGCCTTAGCTGAAGCTGCCATATTGGCGGGTTGTGATGGTTATTTTGGATATCCCATCACTCCGCAATCAGAAATCATGGAATACCTAATGGCAGAGCAACCGATGCACCGGACCGGAATGGTAGTTCTCCAGGCCGAAAGCGAAATCGCCTCCATCAACATGGTTTACGGTGGTGCAGGAGCTGGTAAAAGAGTGATGACAAGTTCATCCAGCCCCGGTATCAGCCTTATGCAGGAAGGCATCTCATACCTTGCCGGAGCCGAATTGCCTTGTGTAATCGTCAACGTTGTTCGCGGAGGCCCCGGTCTTGGCACGATTCAGCCTGCTCAGTCAGATTATTTCCAGTCAGTAAAAGGGGGCGGTCATGGTGATTATAAAATGATCACATTGGCTCCTTTCTCAGTCCAGGAAATGGCAGATTTTGTTGCCCTTGGATTTGACCTTGCTTTCAAATACAGAATTCCGGTGATGATACTTTCTGATGGAGCCATTGGACAAATGATGGAAAAAGTGGTTTTACCCGTGCAAAGACCACGTTGGACCGAACAGGAAATCAGAGAAATGTCACCTTGGGCAACTGTCGGCAGAACAAAAGACCGCCATAACAATATCATCACTTCCCTCAACCTGAAATCTGATGTGCAGGAAGAACACAACCGTCAGTTACAGGCAAAATATAAAACTATCATAGAAAATGAAGTACGATACGAGGAAAGTTATTGTGAGGACGCTGAAGTAATACTGATAGCCTATGGAACAAGCGCCAGAATTTGCCAAAAAGCTGTGGACATTGCCAGACATCAAGGCATTAAATTAGGATTATTGCGTCCCATATCCCTATTCCCTTTCCCTGAAGCAGCATTAATCAAATATGCTGAAAAAGTTAAAGGTTTTCTTTCAGTGGAAATGAGTGCCGGCCAAATGGTAGAAGATATCCGGTTGGTAGTAGAAGGAAAAACAAAGGTTGCTCATTACGGAAGAATGGGCGGCATTGTCCCGACAACTGACGAAATCATTGAAAACGTTAAAAACTTAATCAATTAATCCTTAAACATGAGTTTCGAAACACACAAATTCAACAGCCATATAGCAGTACCTGAAAATCTCGTTTACGCCAAAACACCACTCATGAATGACAAGCCTCTCAGTTATTGTCCCGGATGCGGTCATGGCACCATTCACAGGCTGATCATGGAAACAGTAGAGGAACTGGATATCCTGGAAGATACCATCGGTATTGCTCCGGTTGGATGTTCTGTTCTGGCATACGAATTCATGGGTACCGATGTTCAACAGGCAGCTCACGGAAGAGCCTGTGCTCTTGCAACAGGCATCAGCAGACTGTATCCTGACAAATATGTCTTTACTTATCAGGGTGACGGCGACCTAGCAGCCATAGGAACAGCTGAAACCATTCACGCCTGCAACAGGGGAGAAAATATCGTGATCATTTTTGTCAATAACGGGATTTACGGAATGACAGGTGGCCAGATGGCTCCAACCACATTACCAGGCATGAAAACTTCAACTTCTCCTTTTGGAAGAGAACAAAAAGATGCTGGGTATCCGTTAAAAATGACTGAATTGGTAGCTCATTTGCCTGGTACTTATTATGTTACACGACAATCTGTACACACACCGGTCAATGTCCGAAAAGCCAAAAAGGCGATCAAAAAAGCATTTGAACTAACACGTCATAAAAAAGGTGTTTCTTTCGTGGAGCTCGTGTCCAATTGCAACTCTGGTTGGAAAATGACACCTGTAGATGCCAATAAGTGGATGGAAGAAAATATGTTCCCTTTCTATCCTTTAGGTGATATAAAAGTACCTTCAAAATAATAAAAATTGCAATCATCATGACAGAAGAAATAATTATTGCAGGATTCGGTGGACAAGGTGTACTCTCAATGGGAAAAATCCTGGCATATTCAGGTATTATGCAGGATCTGGAAGTCAGCTGGATGCCTTCCTATGGGCCTGAAATGCGCGGAGGAACTGCCAATGTCACAGTGATACTGAGTAATGAAAGGATCAGTTCTCCAATTCTTTCCCAGTTTGATACTGCCATTATCCTCAATCAACAATCAATGGATAAGTTCGAAGAAACTGTAAAACCAGGCGGCATCCTGATTTATGACAGTAACGGAATTACACATCATCCAACCAGAAAAGATATTCAGATTTTCAGGATCGATGCCAATGATGAAGCCGGCAAATTGGGTCTGAAAAAAGTTTTTAATATGATCGTATTAGGTGGTTTTCTCAAAATCAAACCAATAGTCAACCTCGATAATATTCACAAAGGGCTGGAAAAATCATTGCCTGCAAGATACCACCACCTGATTGCCGAAAATGAAAAAGCCATTACCCGAGGCATGGAAATTATCTATCAGGTAGATCCTGCCTGAGTTAGCAAATACAAAATGTATACCATAACAAAACCCATTCAAACATCTATTAATGGATTGAATGGGTTTTTACTTTTTGCACCAGATTTTCCTGACCGGAAAACCGATAACAAAATATTATTTGTTAGTAATTCAACTAAATGCGTTCAGGCCTGTCACCTCCATGCCGGTGATCAGCAAATGGATATCATGTGTTCCTTCATAGGTGATCACTGACTCCAGGTTCATCATATGACGCATGATTGGAAATTCATCTGTGATACCCATGCCTCCCAATATCTGTCTGGATTCCCGGGCAATATTCAAAGCCATTTCCACATTGTTCCTTTTGGCCATAGAAACCTGTCCTGCAGTTCCTCTTCCTTCGGACATCAGCTTTCCGAGTCTCCAGACCATCAACTGCGCTTTCGTGATCTCTGTGATCATCTCGGCGAGTTTTTTTTGCTGCAACTGATGTTGCCCGATCGGTTTACCAAACTGAACACGCTCCAAAGAGTACCGCAGCGCCGTATCATAGCAATCCAGAGCTGCCCCTACAGCTCCCCAGGCTATGCCATACCTCGCTTTGGTCAAACAGGACAATGGTCCTTTTAATCCTTTGACACCGGGCAACAAACAATTTTTTGGTACCCTAACATCTTCAAATACAAGTTCTCCCGTAATACTCGTCCGCAATGACCATTTACCATGAATCTTAGGCGCAGTAAAACCTTTGATCCCTTTCTCTACGATCAAACCACGTACGACGCCTTCTTCATCCTTTGCCCAAACCACCGCAATATCTGCAACCGGAGAATTGGTGATCCACATTTTAGCGCCATTCAGTATATAATGGTCGCCATCCTCCCGGATATTCGTGACCATTCCTCCCGGATTGGAACCGAAGTCAGGCTCTGTCAGACCAAAGCAACCGATCATCTCCCCTGTAGCTAATTTTGGCAAGTATTTCATTCTCTGTTCCTCGCTCCCGTATTTTTCGATGGGATACATCACCAGCGAGCTCTGAACACTTGCCATCGATCTGATCCCAGAATCGCCTCTTTCCAACTCCTGCATGATCACTCCGTAAGCGGTTTCATCCATCCCTCCGCCACCGTATTTTTGTTGTACACTTGGTCCATATGCGCCTATCTGCCCCAGCTCTTTCAGCAAATGCAATGGGGTATCATTTTTTTGCGCATAGGATTCAATAACAGGTGTCACTGATTGCTTGACCCAATCACGGATCGCATCCCTGGCCATTTTGTGGTCATCGGAAAGCAATTCATCCACCAGGTAATAATCATGCCCCTGAAATAGGTCTGTTCTTGCCATAAATTCAAAATTTTATTTTGGTTTGCAAAGATATATTTTTCAACAAGCTATCCGATTTTTTTACAGTTAAAACCTGTTTTTTCTAATAAACTGTCGCAGCTGATTGACATCACCTGCTTTTTACAAACCAAATTCGTTTAAAATGTTCTTAACTACTAAAATAAAACACAGCTATAAACTCATAAGTTTAAAAAATCATTGAACTTTAGCCTCGCTTTTGTTTAAGATGAATTTCAAACTGAAAAAATTAATTGCTTCATATGGGAAAAATTATACTTGATAAAATGGAATTTCACGCCTGCCATGGTGTTTATGATTTGGAAAAAATAACTGCACAAAAATTTTTCCTGAGCCTGATTATTGAATTCGATATGAAACTTGCCGGCCAAACAGATCTATTGGAACATACGATTGACTACCAAAAAATGGTGGATATATGTAAAGAAATAATGCGCAAACCAAAATCCCTGATAGAAAAAATCGCTTTCGATATACTTCAAAAATTGCATGAGGACTTTCCAATTATAAAACATGCCATAGTTGTGATTGAAAAACCGGAGGCTCAACTGGGGATTAAACTGAATTGCGTTTCTGTAACGGTTAACACCACCGATTTAACGGATCAGAAAAACCCCTGATTAAATTTTAACTTTTCATTTGTGCAATTCACGCCTTTTCCTGCAACAAATATGCCTTTAATCCGGTTAATAACCGGCTGTGATACTAAAATGCAAGCGTTCAGTTGGCATTCATAATAAAATAAACATTGATTTTCTACGATACTCTAATGCAATAAAGAGTATTTTGGCAATGTTTGGTTCCAGGAAGGATGAGTACTTGAAACATTCTTCAAAAAAACCATAGTTGCATTTTATTGGCATCATTGAAAAGAAATTTTTTAATAAACATTAAATCATAAAAATGAAAAAAATATTTGTCGTTTTATCTATGAGCCTGGTATTGATTTCCTGCGATCCTGCCACGCTTCAAAGAGCATTGGAAACTGCCAGCCAGCAAAGCTCAACGCTGACAGATCAGGAAGTTGCTTCCGGATTGAAAGAAGCTTTAACGATGGGTGTATCATCCGGAGTGGATTATTTGTCTGCTCAGGACGGTTATTATAAAAGTGTATATAAAATATTATTACCTACTGAAGCACAGACTGTTGTGAATAAACTCAAGATCATTCCCGGTTTTGAACTGGTTGAAGAGGAGATCATTAAAAGGGTCAATAAATCAGCAGAACTCGCAGCTTCCAAAGCCAAACCCATTTTTGTCAATGCGATCAGACAACTCACTTTCAAGGACGTCTGGAATATTCTTACAGGCGACAAAAATGCAGCCACCCAATATTTGTATAAAACCAGTTACGATCAATTATATGGTGAATTCCAACCGGTTATCATCAATTCACTCAACCAGTACAATGCATTGGACTACTGGACACAAGCTGTAAATAAATATAACACTATCCCATTTGTCAGTAAAGTGAATCCAAAACTTGAAAATTATATCACTGAAAAAGCACTTGAAGGACTATTCGATATGGTGGAAAAGAAAGAACTTTCCATCCGAAATGATATTAGGGAGCGCACAACGGATCTCCTTCGCAAAGTTTTTGCCAGACAGGATAAGTGAGGTATATAAATTTCCGGATTAGTCTGATTTGAAGGTTATCATTAGTGATAATAGGTCATTGAGTACCTTCAAATCAGACCTTTCCCTTTGGCATTTCAGCGAAATTTTTCAGGGAATTAAAACGCAACTGGTTCAATCTGACTCAACCGATGATAAATTGCCGCTTGTTTTTCGTCGGAACCCGTAGCAAAACCCAATTCCGGAGGAAATGCCCAGACTTTGATGAAAATTCATTCCAAAATCTACTTTCAATCCCACAGGAAACTGATAAGAGAATCCACTGCTGATAATTGCATGACCGGTATTGGTGGTCATTCCCATTGAAAGACTGAATGATTTCATTATTTTATAATGTAAACCAATATGCAACGCCGGATTTTCATAAGTTTGCTTCTGTACCTCCACTTTCAATTCAACCTGTTGTGATACACGATAAACCAATCCGACCGAAGCATAAGTCGGAACAATCCGGTCAACGTCAAAGCTCATCGGATATGGGCTGAACAGATGAAATCCAAAAAGTAATTTATCCGTTAAGTTGGTTTGGATGCCAATATCAAAGGTGAATCTGTGCCTCATACCATACTGCTCTATCTCCATGATCATCCAGTCAAATTGCAACCCTATAGCAAACTTTTTTGTCAGATTTCTTGCATAAACCAGCCCGATTTTCTGATCACGATAGAGCGATCCGCCAAAATCAGTCAGATTAAGTCCAAAAACGCCCCATTTATCAACCGGTAAAGCAATAGCCAACTGATAAGCTGTCAGGTCAATCAGCTCAAACCTGTTCTCAGCACCGGCATAAAAACTTAAACCGTCCATTTGACATAAGCCTGCAGGATTACCAAACAGAGATTGAATACCCAAAGTAGTCGAAACATGGTTTCCTTCTCCGATGGCACCGGCACCCCTGAAAAATGGTGCATTATTTTGGGCCAGTACCAAAATAGTAAAAAAGAGCAGTAAGCTTGTAAGAACTGTTTTCATATGCGTGGTTTTTATTTTTCTTTTTTGGGCAACGAAATCTTTGAAGTAAAAATTTCATGCAATTTTCAAAGATCCATGTACAAAAATTTTTTCTGATCAAATTGGCAGTATCATATACTGACCCCGTTAAAAAAATACCTAATAGGTGTTCTAAACTGATTTCTATTGCAAAATAAGGACAAATCAATATATCGCATAATTTTAATCTAAAGAATTTCAAATTTTTATTGTCTAAAATATCGAATAAGTGTTTTTGGGGCAGAATTTTAAAGAAATATGCAGTTAGAATTTATGCAACACAGCGTATTTACCCGGTATGAACCTGCCCGTATGAGCTTGCCCGTATGAGCTTGCCCGTATGAGCCTGCCCGTCTGGGCCTGCCCGTAGGGGCCTGCCCGTCTGGGCCTGCCCGTATGGGAACTGAGGAGCTTCATTAATCCTTTTCCTCTATGGTTCCGGCTGGTCCGGATCAGGTTCATAACCTGGTAAACAGTGGTATTTAAGGATTTTTCAGTCCATACTAAACAGAATTATATTTCAGTGAATCATCCATTATGCTTCCGACCAAAATATGGAAACACATAACAAAAAACGCTATGAAACATCCCTGAAAAGCTTTAATTTAACAACTTGGAAAAAAGTGAATCAAATCCCTTAATCAACAACTGAAAATATGAATAATAAGTCAACTCAGAAAAGTCATTGCCCCTTAATTCCTACAGACGTTTTCAGTCAGTACAAGCCTAAAAGTGGACTTTTAATTGGTTGATTTTCAATCGTTTACATTTAGTCTTGTGTTGATCTGTGACGTCAGTAGGTTGGGGCAAAAAACGATTGAAAATCAACAAATTGGACTTTTCGGGGCAGACTCAATAATTGCTTAACGTAAATATTTTTACTCCAGTTACCGAAAATCAGCCATATTTACAATTTCATAGGTTAAAATCAACAGATCGTATAAGTTTTATTCAATTTCTCAGAAAATAAACAGAGATTTGTTTAGATATTGACTGAAGGATGCAGAACCAACAGCTATAAATTCTTTGAGTATCATTGAGTTTTTAGTCAAATAAATTAATGCAAATTTCATTCATGAAGTTAATAACTGGTTATCGGATGACCATAGGTAAGAAAAAAATAAATCTTAAAAAATAATCTCTGTGGAAAACCAGTTATAGCACTTAACCGTTTAAATAGGAAGTTATTTTAGAATGTCTGTTAAATTAAACAAGAAAATGATTTTTAGATCTTTCATTATTACTGCACTTGCAGGATTATCATTGTATACTGCAGGAATTTTCCCACTAAAAAACAATAGTGATCAGGAAACCATGATCATTCAGGCTGTAAAAGCTGTTTTGGATCAGGTTCACTTTGATCCTAAGAATATGGATGATACGTTTTCGGAAGATGTTTTTGAAACCTATTTAAAAATGCTAGATGGTTCCAAAAGGTTTTTGACCCAAAAGGATATTCAAAGCCTGGAAGTTTATAAATATAAACTGGATGATCAAATCGTTGCCGGTGATTTGGAGTTTTTTGAGAGGTCTGCCCAGTTATTTGACCTGGGCTTGCAGAAAACCAAAGCTTTCTACCCGGAAATTCTTGATAACCCATTTGACTTTAATGTGGATGAATCGCTTGATCTGGATGTTGAAAAACGCAAATATGCCAAAAATGATCAGGAATTAAAGGAATACTGGAGGAAATTATTAAAATATGAAACCCTAACCAGGTTTGCAAGCTCTATTGAAAGTAATGAAAAATCTGAAAATCCAAAAAGTAAGGCTGAATTGGAAAAAGATGCCAGGGAGAAAGTAAAAAAGATTTTCAGCGATTTTTATACAAGGATGGAAAAGATCAGAAGGTCTGACCGTTTTGAATTATATGTTGACGCCATTGCACAGGTATATGATCCTCACACTGATTATTTTTCAATTAAGGAAAAAGAAGATTTCGATATCAGAATGGGAAATAAGCTCGAAGGCATAGGGGCAAGACTTCAATCTGAGGACGATTATACCAAAGTAGTCAGCATCATAGTAGGTGGTCCAGCCTGGAAAGATAAAGTACTGGAAGTCAATGATCTGATCATGCAAGTTGCTCAGGAAGGAGAAGAATATGTGAATGTGATCGGAATGCATCTGGAAGATGTCGTCCAACTGATCAGAGGAAAAAAGGGTACCAAAGTTAAATTGCAGGTGAAGCGATCAGACGGTTCTATTAAAGAGATCATCATAGAACGTGACGAGGTCATTATTGAAGAGGGCAAAGCAAAATCAGCCATCTTGTTGAAGGAAACGCAACAGAAAAAATTCGGTTATATCAGTCTTCCAAGTTTTTATCTGGATTTTGAAGATCCCAACGGCAGCAGTTGCGCTGATGACATAGCCAAAGAACTGACCAAGTTGAAAGCCGACAATATCGATGGACTAGTGCTGGACTTAAGGTTCAATGGTGGAGGAAGTCTCACTGATGTGGTTGAGATGGCTGGATTTTTCATAGAGGAAGGTCCGATCGTTCAGGTAAAACCAAGAGGAAGACCTGCGTATGTATATAACGACACAGACAGAGGTGATGTAAAATATGATGGACCAATGGTTATTTTAGTCAATTCATATAGTGTTTCTGCCTCTGAGATCCTTGCTGCTGCCATGCAGGATTATGGCCGGGCTGTAATTGTTGGAAGTCCGTCTACATTTGGCAAAGGAACTGTCCAAAGGTTCTTCAATCTTGATGATGCAGTGCCAGGAAACAGCAAATTCAAGCCTCTTGGTGAATTGAAGGCTACAACCCAAAAATTCTACAGGATCAACGGTGGATCTACACAGATGAAAGGAGTAGAATCAGACATTGTTTTACCAGATCCTTATGTGTACATGGATTCAGGTGAAAAAGAACTGCCAACAGCCATGAAATGGTCCAGTATAGATAGCCGGGAATACCATCAGAATGTGTATAAAGTCAGTAATTTAACCCAACTCAAATCAAAAAGTGAAGAAAGAGTCAATAAAAATCCCAGATTCAAAGCTGCTTTGGAACAGGGTAATATCATCAAGGAATTAAAAGAAAAAAATGTAGTTGCTCTGCAATTGGATAAATTCCTTGCTGAAAAGAAGAAAAACGAATCCACTGACAAAAAGTATGAGGATTTACTTGATCAAAAAATCGACCAACTGGAGATCTTCAATCCCAAAGCAGATATGGAATACATTCAGTCTGATACTTCAAGAGTAGCCAGAAACAACGATTGGCTAAAATCTTTGGGCAGTGATATTTATGCAGATGAAGCCATTAATATCCTATTTGACATGGTCCAATCACCATCTCTGAGCAGCAACACAAAATAAAACTTATTGCATCCAAATCTGCATTGCGGATTTGGATGCTTTATTCAGGAACTCCAGGCAGGTCCGGTGGCAAATGCCTCCTGTCGAGACCCCATAATAATTTATTGTATACATTCCGTACAAAATCCATTCCTTCAAGGACAACCAGAGAAGCATTGAATGCGCACTTCCTTACCTTAAGTGTGTGTTCCACGTTTATCGCATGATACCTTGAATCAAGGGTACATAGAAAATCATCGCTTCTGCCCTCAATTTTAAAAGATATGACAGATGTATCCGGTATGATGATAGGCCTTACTGTCAATTGATGAGGCGCAACCGGTGTAATGACAAAATTTTTGGATCCCGGAAGGATGATAGGACCTCCGCAACTCAATGAATATCCTGTAGAGCCCGTTGGTGTAGAAATGATCAGACCATCAGCCCAGTAGGAATTGAGGTACATATCATCAACCCAGGTATGGATCACCACAACCGATGAAATTGCATATTTATGAAAAGTAATATCGTTTAGTGCAAAAGGTGTATCTCCAAAAATATCATCATTGATGTCCAATTTCAACATACTTCTTTCCTGTATGGTATAACGCCCCTGCATCAATTTATCTATATCATACTCAATTCGTTCTTTCTCAGCGATCGCCAAAAAACCCAGCCTTCCAAGATTAAATCCAAGAATGGGAATCCCTGTTTCTCTTATCAGTGTGATCGCCCTCAAAATCGTACCATCACCACCCAGTGTGAAAACGACATCTGGTTTATCTACCAACAATTGTTCATAACTATCTAATTTAGCGTAAATTGAAAAATCAATACCCAGGTTTTCATTTGATTCAACGATATCCTTAAAAAAAATCACTTCAATATGAAGACTTTCCAGCTTATTCAGCAAAATATGCAGGTATTTTCTATGTTCAAGTGCTATTTTCTGTCCGAATATCAGTACTTTTTTCATCTATAATAGGATTGTTTTGTTGGCCACAAGTGAAATTACTCGAATCAAGTCTGATAATTCACTTTACTTCAAAAATACTGTTTAGAATTTAATTCAAGTGCCTGAAAACCATTATTTGAATGAATTTATCCTAAATAACCGGTTATAATTCCAATTCATAGGCGAATGCAGCATAAAATGCTGAAGCAATTACCAGGTCATTGATGGCTATTTTTTCATTTGGCGCGTGAGCCAACACTTCATTTCCCGGTCCAAAACCAATGGTGGGAATACCATGAATGCCGTTGATGGCAACTCCATTGGTTGAAAATGTCCATTTATCAATGGCCGGTTTTTCCCCGAAAAAATTATAATAAGCCCGGACACCTGTCTGTACCAAAGGATGATCCTCTTCCAGCTTCCAGGTCGGATAATACTTTTTCATACCGTACCTCAACCCGGTATATGCCAGTTCGGAATATTCGAGTACCTCAACTTTTGCATTCATACCCCTGATCAATTCTTCGATCTCCATGACAGCTGAATCTACCGTTTCTCCCCAGGTTAAACGCCGATCCAGGTGTATCCTGGCAAAATCTGAAACAGCGCATAGTGACGGACTTGATGACACGATCTCCGAAATGGTAACGCTCCCTTTTCCCAAAAAATCATCAAAGGCGAGTCTTTCATTCAACTTTTCAATTTCCAAAGCAGTTTTTGCTGCCATATAAATGGCATTTTCTCCTCTTTCCGGTGCTGAGCCATGAGCAGATATACCATAAAAACTGACTTGCATTTCCATTCTTCCACGATGCCCTCTGTAAATTTTCAGATTCGTTGGCTCTGTACTAATGGCAAAATCCGGCCGGATCTTTTCTTCTTCGATCAGGTATTTCCAGCACAATCCATCACAATCTTCTTCCATCACACTTCCAACAAAATAAATCGTGAGATCCCTGTCAAAACCCAGATCTTTCAAAATTCTTCCCGCAGTCACGAAGGAAGCTACTCCTCCTTTTTGATCCACCGTGCCTCTCCCATGCACATACCCGTTACTGATCTCACCTCCAAGCGAATCAAATTCCCAGTTGTCAGGATTACCAATGTCCACCACGTCAATATGACCGTCGATAGCCAGAATTTTGCTTCCATTTCCGATCCTGCCTATCACATTCCCCAGACCATCTATCCTGACTTCGTCAAAGCCGGCTTCTTCCATTTGCCGTTTAAGCTCCAATGCAACACCTTCCTCTTTTGTGCTCAAAGATTTATGACGGATAAGCCTGGCTAAATTTTCAGGGGTATAATCTTTATACCTGATCGCCAATTCATTTATTTTTTTGAATATGTTTTCCATTTTCTTCAATGTTTATTTGTTGTACAAACCTGTCAATATTTTTTCATTCGTCAACGGTGCATCATACTTGACCTGCATGGCCGGATTAAAACCCAGCATTGCATTTAATATAGCAAAATATATTCCAATCCCATACATAAAAGGTGGTTCACCGATCGCTTTTGATCCTAAAATTCCGTCAGGATACACATCAGCTTCCGGAAAATGAATCCTTATTTCACCGGGAACTGAAAACATATCAGGTATCTTATAGGTGCTAAGCATATTCGTCAGATTTTTACCCTTGTCTGAATAAACCACTTCTTCCATGGTCATCCATGAGATACCCTGCAAAACACCTCCTTCTAATTGTCCTTTATCGATCAAAGGAACAAAACTTTTTCCCCCATCGTGAACCAGTTCAACGGCATCCATCTGAAAAGTCCCGCGCATGCAGTCCAGTGTGATCTCCAGTATGCCTGTTCCGGTAACATGATAAGCAAAAGGGATTCCTTTTTCCCTTTCCTTGTCAAAAAAAATATCAGGCGTTGCATAATGTGCCTGAGCTGTCAATCCAATACGATTCCGATAAGCCAAGCCTATCATTGATTCCCAGTCAAGAGAGGTTTCCGATCCATCGTGGAAAAGTTTTTCTTCCTGAATTAAATATTTCCCTTCTTCAGGTAATTTGGTAAATGCCGGAATTGCTTTCAATATACGATCCCGCAACTGCTCACAGGCTATCCGGGTAGCGTGTCCGTTTAGGTCAGCCCCGGAACTGGCTGCCGTGGGTGATATATTGGCTACCCTGGCCGTGTTGGTGGATTCGATCCGGATCCTTTCCGGAGAAATAGATAATACATTTGAAGCCACCATCCTTAATTTTTCTGAAACACCCTGTCCCATTTCGATGGCGCCGGTACTGACACCTACACTACCATCATTGTATATATGCACCAATGCATTGGCCTGATTTAAAAAAGTTGATGTAAAAGAGATGCCAAAACATACCGGCATAACTGCTATCCCTTTTTTAATATTCGCGTTTTCTTCATTGAATTTTAGAACTTTTTTAAGTTTAGCATCCAAATTATACCTCTGCAATGCAATAAAAAAATTGTTTTGTACGTTGTTATTTTTCAATTTCATTCCATAAGGAAAGGATTCACCTTCAGCGATCAGATTTTTTTTCTGAATTTCCATTGAGGACACTTTGAGTTGTCTGGCTGCCTCAAAAACAGCACTTTCCAATACAAACATGGCCTGCGGTCCACCAAAGCCTCTGAAAGCTGTATTTGGCGGCAGGTTGGTTTTACAGGAAACACCCGTTCCGCGCACATTGGGAATAAAATAGCTGTTGGTCATATGAAACATCGTTCTCTCCAGGATGGCAGGGGAAAGATCTGCGTAAGCGCCTGCATTCTGATAATATTGCACTTCGTAGGCAAGGATTTTCAACTCATCATTCAATCCGATTTTGAAGTCAGAAGAATATGGGTGTCGTTTGCCGGTGATGGCCATATCAACCGGTCTGGAAAGTATCAGTTTAACCGGTTTGTTTAATTTTTTGCAAGCCAGTCCCGCCATAGCAGCCCAGGCATTTGCCTGATCTTCTTTTCCGCCAAATCCACCTCCAAGACGCATCACATCGACCTCTATCTGGTTGAGTGCCACGCCAAGGACGACAGCCACCGTTTTTTGTACAGCTGAAGGGGATTGCGTGGAAGAAATTATTCTGATCCGGCCAGATTCCATCGGAATGGCGATTGCGCCCTGAGGTTCCAGATAAAGATGTTCCTGCGGACCGGATTCAACTCTGCCACTGAAGATATATTTACAATTTTCCCATGCCTCATCCACATTGCCGCAGGAAAAAACGCGCTTTTTGCCGATGATCTGACCTTTATCGAATGCTTCCCGGGGATCCAATACCGCAGGTAATGGATCAAATTCCAACCTGATTTTTTTAACAGCCTGTCTGGCCGTATTTACATCCTTTGCTATTACCAATGCCAAAGGTTGACCCTGGTATTCGAATTCTTCCCTGGCGAACAATGGTTCATCATGGATCACATGTCCGATCTGATTTTGCCCCGGAATTTCACTGGCAGTCAAGATTTTTTCCACACCATTCATTGCCAATGCTTCGCTAAAATCAAATTGCCTGACTAAACCACGTGATGCTGGAGCTGTAAAAACCGCGGCATGAAGGGTACCTACAGGCAGGCTTATATCATCCACAAACAATGATTGCCCTTTGACATGTAAGTTGATGTCATAGTTTTTCATGTCAATTCATGAGATTTTATTAATTTGAGCTGCTAAAACAGAAAAATGTATTCTCAACTGTTGTTCAAGCAATAAACACTTATAAGTTTTACTTCCTCTCACATCACTTATCGGGTTGATTTCATTTAAAGCGATCTGAATCCCCGTTTCCATCAGTTTTTCATCAAAAAAATGATCCTGCAAGTGATGGCAAAAACCATTGAGATACATCGGGACAGGACCGACACCACCGGCGGAAGCATGTATTTCTTCGATTTTTCTATTGTTAAGCCTGATACTCATGGCAGAATTGACCGAAGCTATATCGAGATGGGTTCGCCTTGATACTTTTTCAAAATGTATGACATGATCCGTCAACTCCATGGGTATCAGAAGCTCTTTGACCAATTCTCCCGGATACAAATCCAGCTTTTTATATCCCAGGAAAAAGTTTTTGAGTTGGATCATTCTTTCTCTTCCATCAAGTTCAAGCCTGAGGGATGCATTTAAAGCCAAAAAAAGTATGCTCAGATCCCCAATCGGTGAAGCGTTTACAATATTGCCTCCTATGGTAGCCCTGTTGCGGATGGAAGCACCGGAAATTAGTCTGGAATACTTCTTGAATTCAGGCACTAACCGGTTGAAAAGATCGCTTTCTTGCATTTCGGAAACAGTTGTTGCACTTCCAACTACACATTGATCTCCTTCCTGACGAATGCCACGGAAATGCGAATTGCGCAGAATAAAATATGGTTCATGAGTGCTGATCATATCGGCTTTCTGAATGTATAAATCGGTTCCACCCGCTAACAGCACATTTCCGTGTTGAAAAGGTTCTGGATCGGCTTCAGCAGGAAGGTGACTCATCAAAACAGAAATAGACTCAAAATAACCGGGTAAAAATCCTTCTGATATCAGATAATTTACCCTGTTTTTTTCATAAGATTTTCTAAATTTATCCGGATCAACCAATTCACAAAGGCGGGTCATGGCTTTTTTAATGGATAAATAACCGGTACACCTGCAAATATTTCCACCCAAAAATGCAAGAGCATCATCCACATCCAAAGTTTTTGCCTGAAGGAAATAACCTGTCATGCTCACAATAAATCCGGGAGTGCAAAATCCACATTGGGAAGCCCATTCATCTACCATAAATTGCTGGATCGGAGTCAATTTATCCTCGTTCAGACCTTCTATTGTTACTATATGTGAATTTTGGATTTCCCCGACAGGGAACATGCAGGAATTAATGGTTCTGTATCGTATATCTCCATTTTCCTGCTTGCCCAAAAGCACCATGCAAGATCCACAGTCTCCCTCGCGGCAGGCTTCTTTCGTGCCTTTCAGTTGAAGGTCATCACGGATAAAATCCAACAAATGTTTGCCTCCCGGTGCTTCAAACTGTATTTTTTTATCATTGATTATTGCATATCCTTTCATACCGGAATGAAAATTAAACCTTTAAACTACCTCTGCACAAAATATTCCTGGATTTGTGCCATATTCCATCCCTTTTCGGATAGATTTGCGGCAGCTTGAATTATAAAACAGTTGGTCAATTTAGTAATAATTTTATTAATACCTGGCTTTATCTTGCCATTATTTGATTGGATTCAGTTATTTATGCGAATCAAGGGTTAAAGTTNNTATCTTCCTTTAGGATTGAGGCCAAATAAAGGATTTTCGGAGCTTTTTTTCAACCCTTGATTCGCATTATTTACCAATAAAAAAAACGAACTTTTAGCTTTGAATCCAGAAAAATAGATCCAACGGTGAAAAGTATAGATCATGGAGCGAAAATGGATCAATCAGATCCGTTTTATATGATAATCAATGATTTGTACATACCTGTGCCTTCCTAAGTTTTTTGGGTATATTAACTACTTTGCCAGGAATTAACAAGAAGTTTGGGTTTGTTTCGAAAAGTAAATTTAGCTACGAATAAAAACGAATCACTTAGATATTTTTTAATTGATTTTCTGTACATTATCAATTAATAAAAACTAAATATGTATTACAGCCATTGCGATTGAGTCCTTTCGATGCAGACTTTCATTTTATAAGATATGCTTTCATGAAGCATTGCGTTTTAAGCATGAAGAATAAAACAAGTTTGATGGAAAAATTTGAAAAAGCCGGAAAACAAACTTTTTCTAAGGACTTTAGACACATGTCTTTGTTTGATAGCCCGGGAAACTGCATCATTTGTTCTTTTAACAATAATTCGCAATTATCGGCAAATCCATAGTCTGTTTTTTCCATATTCAATTACAAATACCGGGCAAAAATCGCGGAAAGATAATGTTTTGAAATTTGTGCATTTTTAAAGATACATAGAAGACCATCCTGATATTATTCATTTTGATTTTAGTGCTATATTTATCCCATTATATTTAATCATGTCAATATGAACGGGAAAAGCACACTTTTCTTTATTATTTGTATCCGATTTCTTATCACAGGGTCCGTGGGTTTGTCTCAGGCTTATGAGGTAGGTACGAGTCAAATCCATTTTTCGGATCCGGCAAGAAACAGAACGATACCTTCAAGGGTCTTTTATCCGGCTAAATCAACCGGATCGGATGCAGCTTTAGAAGACGGTAGTTTTCCATTGATCGTATTGGGTCATGGGTTTGCCATGAATTATCAGGCTTATCTCAATTTCAGAGATACTTTGGTGCACAGAGGTTATATTCTTGTTATACCAACAACAGAAACAGGGCCGATCCCCTTTCCTGATCATGCTGAATTCGGCGAAGATCTCAAATTTCTCAATGTCCACATCAAATACCTGAATACGGTACCCGGATCCATTTTTTATGGTCACGTGAAAGAACAGAGCGCCATCATGGGACATTCCATGGGAGGAGGAGCATCCGTACTCGCAGCTTCAGGTAATGAACAGTTAACTACGCTCATATTATTTGCCCCGGCGGAAACCAAACCTTCTGCTATTGAGAGTTCATCAGCAGTTTCAGTACCCTCAATTGTTTTTTCCGGAGAAAATGACGGTGTAACCTTGCCCGATGAGATGCATATACCAGTTTTTAACCGATTGGGGACTTCATGTAAATTCTTTATCAAAATTTTGGGAGGTGGTCATTGTTATTTTGCAAATTCAAACCTGGCATGTGATTTCGGAGAAACCGTAAGCAATCCTCAGCCGTTGATCACACGCCCAAAACAACAGGAAATTGTATTTAAATTATTGATTCCGTGGCTTGATTATTATTTGAAAATGGACCAAGGAAGTAACTCAAGCTTTATGAACTTATTGATTGATAATCATGATTTCAATTTTTACGGTCAATGCGATCTGTTGAAAACTTCATCTCCTCAATTTAATGAACAAGGAATTTATCCCAACCCTACCAAAGGAAAATTTAAATTCTTTTTGCCGGATAGCTTAATAAAGAATGCTTTCGAAATGCAGGTTTTAGATTTATATGGGAAAGAAGTGTATAGGAAATCAAGGGTTAACATAGGAGATGAACAGGATATCGGAATATTGAACAGCGGATTGTATGTGGTAAGGCTCAAAAATGGAAATAATATTATGACAGGGAAGGTTTTGTTGGGTAAATAAAGAATATAATTTGGTAATAACTTAAATATCAGTATATGAATAATAATATTCCTCAATATAGTGATCTGGCGCATCATTGGAAGTTGGATAAAGACATCGTTTTTTTAAATCATGGATCATTTGGAGCAACACCGACTTATATTTCAGAGCAACAGACCAGATATCGTGATATAATGGAACGTGAACCAGTGGATTTTTTTGTAAATCAATGGCCGGTATTATTGGATCGTTCGAAGAAAAAGTTGGCTGAATTTGTGAATGCAGATCCGGACGATTTGGTTTTTGTTCAGAATACAACTACCGGTGTAAACCAGGTTCTGAACAGTTTTCTTTTTGAGCCGGGAGATGAATGGCTGGTCAGTTCGCATGCTTATGGCGCCTGTATGCTTGCCATGAAGCATTTTTGTGAGCGGAATAAAATTCGGTTGAATGTGATCGAGATTCCTTTTCCGGTTGAGGATGATCAACAAATATTGAAAGCTCTTCAGGATAAAATAACTGACCGAACCAAACTGGCTTTGATTGATCATGTGAGTTCAGCTACAGGCATGGTGTTTCCCATCAAAAAAATAGTTGATTTCTTAAGGGAAAATGGTGTTTGCAGTTTGGTCGACGGGGCACATGCACCAGGTATGGTCTACCTCGATATCAGGCATCTCAACCCTGATTTTTATGTAGCCAATTGTCACAAGTGGATCTGTGCTCCAAAAGGAAGTGCCTTTATGTATGTAAAACCGGATTGGAAACATTTTATTAAACCATTGATTATCAGTCACTATAATGATACTGATGAAGGAGGAAGTTCGCATTGGGCAAACCAGTTTATGTGGGACGGAACGCATGATTTCAGCGCTTATTTTTGTGTCGGGGATACATTGGATTATATTGAAAAACTACATCCCGATGGTTGGGAAGGAGTGATGAATTCCAATCATAAACTCGTTTGGAATGCGGGGAATTTAATTGCTGAAAAATTGGGTTTTGATTTACCTTTACGTGAAAATTATATCGGAAGTATCCTGACTTTACCCATGCCCGACGGAGAAGAAGGTTTTCCTAAGTTCAATGAAACACCACCGTTGAAACAAAAACTTTATGAAAAGTATCAAATACAGGTTCCGGTTTTTATGTTTCCCAGCGCGCCGAGACAATGGCTGCGCATTTCTTCACAGCTATATAATAATATCGGACAATATGAGTATTTGGCGGATTGTTTAAGACAGATATTTAAATCAAAATAAAAAAAGTCCCGATTGCGGGACTTTTTTTATTAATGGTCATTTGTTTTCTGCAATAATGCAGGAAGAATTTCAAATTATAAAAACGGAGCGATCACCAATGCCACAACAGACATCAATTTCAAAAGGATGTTCAAAGATGGACCTGAAGTATCTTTGAAAGGATCGCCGACAGTATCCCCAACTACAGCTGCTTTATGCGGCGCTGAGCCTTTATAGTAGGTATTTCCATCGATATCAACACCTGTTTCAAACATTTTTTTCGCATTATCCCATGCGCCACCTGCATTGGATTGGAAGATAGCCATCAAAACCCCGGTTGCAGTAACACCGGCGAGCAGCCCTCCGAGCATTTCAGATCCTCCCAGAAAGCCAATAGCTACAGGTGTTCCAACAGCCAGTAAACCAGGCAATATCATTTCCCTGATGGATGCTTTCGTTGATATTTCGACGCATTTACTGTATTCAGCTTTACCATCAGCGGCATCAAATACTTTTTGATCTTCGGCTGACCAGTCGTGGTGGTCGATACCATCATTTTTCTTCATAAGCGCCAGAGCAGCTTTTAATTCCGGAATGTCAGCAAATTGTCTTCTTACCTCTTTGATCATATCCATCGCAGCTTTTCCGACAGCGTTCATCGCCAATGATGAAAAGAGGAAAGGCAACATTGCTCCGACCAGCAAACCGCCCATTACGATAGGTTTGGATACGTCGATGGAATTGATTTTAGCAGTGGACATATATGCAGCGAATAAAGCAAGTGCAGTCAATGCAGCTGATCCGATGGCAAAACCTTTTCCGATAGCAGCAGTAGTATTTCCTACTGCATCGAGTTTGTCTGTTCTTTGTCTGACTTCCTTAGGAAGATCAGCCATTTCAGCAATTCCTCCGGCGTTGTCAGAGATAGGTCCATATGCATCTACAGCTAATTGAACTCCGGTATTGGACAACATACCTACTGCAGCAATGGCTATACCATATAATCCTGCAAAATGGAAAGAACCAATGATCGCAGCAGCCAGAACTAAAATCGGAATGGCGGTGGATTGCATACCCACACCCAGTCCTGCAATAATATTGGTGGCAGACCCCGTGATAGATTGGTTAACTATAGATTTGACTGGTTTTGTACCCGTTCCGGTATAAAACTCCGTGATCAAACCGATCAAAAGACCTGCAACCAAACCGATGATCACCGCAAAGAATACTCCATTTGAAGTCAGGGTCGTTCCGTTAAATTCCCATGTAGCAGGTAGCATCCACTGAACAACAAAATATGTAGCGATCAGCATTATGGCTGAAGATATAAATTCACCGTTATTCAAAGCTTTTTGAGGGTTACCTCCTTCCGCTACTCTGACGAAGAATGTACCTAAAATCGATGTAATGATTCCGATACCTGCAAGAACCAAAGGTAAAAGAACGGCATTAAGTCCATTGAAATCATTGGTATTCTCGAAGCCAACCAGTCCGATGAAAGTGGCTCCCAAAACCATTGTTCCAACGATTGCACCCACATAGGATTCAAAAAGGTCTGCACCCATACCGGCTACATCTCCTACGTTATCTCCAACGTTGTCAGCAATGGTGGCAGGATTGAGCGGATGATCCTCAGGGATGCCTGCTTCAACCTTACCAACCAGGTCAGCTCCTACGTCTGCTGCTTTGGTGTAAATTCCTCCCCCGACCCTGGCAAAAAGCGCAATGGATGAAGCACCGAAAGAGAACCCGGTCAAAACAGTGATAACTTTATTGATATCCCAGTCCATATTGTTATAGATCGCGAACAATCCACCCAGTCCGAGTACACCCAGACCAACTACACCCAAGCCCATAACGGACCCACCTGCAAAAGCTACCTCAAGGGCTTTACCCAGGCTTTTTCTGGCTGCACTGGTGGTTCTGATATTCGCTTTCGTTGCAACTTTCATGCCTATAAAGCCTGCAAGCGCCGAACACAAAGCACCAATTATAAATGACAAAGCAACAAGCGGATGTGAACCCTCAGTTGTGCCACTAATACCCAATAAAATCGCAACTGCAATAACAAAGATTGAAAGCAATTTGTATTCTGCTCTTAAAAATGCCATTGCCCCTTTGGCAATGTTGGCTCCTATTTGTTGCATTCTTGGATTACCCGGGTCCTGTTTTGTAACCCAACTGGATTTCCAGAATGTAAACAAAAGCCCAATCAACCCGAAAACGGGAATTAAGTAAATTAATGTTTGTACCATGATTAGTTTTATTAGTTAAAAAAAAGTATCATTAAATCAAGATCGAAAAAAAACAAGCTGCTAAAATAGCAAAAAAAAATTCCTCATCTTAATTAAATCCAAACAACTTAAATGATTACAGGAATATTTTAAATATTTGGAATAATTGTAATTTGGAAGTCTTTACTGAGCATTTCGGTAAGTTCATTTGCCTGCTATTTAACCTGGTTTATGAATTGAGAACTAATCTGTTTCCCGTCATTGGAAATTAACATGATATTGTTCAGTTTGATATTCGGTTGGCCATTAATTTATTTGTCCTTAACGTGTTTCCTACTCAATACCTGCATTTCTACTCCTTATTTTCCCCAATTATTCTATGAACCAACTTAAATCCCAATGACCATAAACTGTTCAGGCATCATGCTGATTGATTATAAAAATCACCAAAAATGAATCAAAGGGTTTGGATTAGAAATGATATGAATAAAATATTTGAATACATATTTGCATATTGTAAATGATTGAGTCTTCTCCAAAAAGTCTTTGCCCTCTAAATCCCTACTGACGTTTTCAGTCAGTACAGACACTGACATTTTCAGTCAGCATATACCTAAAAGGGGACTTTTAATTTGTTGATTTTCAATCGTTTTACTTTAGTCTTGCGCTGAACTTTGACGTCAGAAGGGCTGGGGCAAAAAACGATTGAAAA
>DDTL01000102.1 GCA_002344345.1 Saprospiraceae bacterium UBA2365 | reverse complement strand
GGCGACAGACATCAATCATCTTCCACCTAATCTGGATATTTACATGATGCCACATGAAGGCCGGGGTTCTGCCTTGATGTCAAGTTATGGTACACTTAATGCACTATTCGGGCTTTCTGCTACTGTTCTGGCACCTGACCTTATGATTGGTTTGAATCGGCGAAACAGAGAACGTCAAGACCTGCTAAGCTACCATGAAATGGCTCATGCCAGTCATTTTACGCAAGTTGGACCTGTTTGGTGGGAAGCGCTTATTGGTGCTGAAGTAGCTAATTCTGGTGAATTCGATCTGACAACTTTTAGTTTCCCGTTTGATCCATATGGTGATGGTAATGGAATATTTGATGGTTATATTGCTGTTGCAGAATCCTGGGCGGAGAATACTGCATTTGAATTTACTGGTCTACCTAGAGAGAATCTTTTATTTGAAAATGGATATATTCCTGAAGGGTTGTACAATGACTTACAAGATATCAATACTACTACTGATGATAATACAAATGGTATTCGTGATAATGTTAGCGGATTTACAAGGGGACAATTATTCGATGCATTAACTTTTTCTGTTACTAGTATTGAAGATTACAGAGAAAGATTAAGGCCGGAATTACCACCAATTAACACGGAAGTAGTTTATAACACTTTGTTTGTGGATTATATACCATAATTTGAAATTAGGGCGGCATACTGATTTCTTTTTTAAAACTTTTAAAAATATCTCTTATGAAGAACTCAATAAAACTAATTATTATTAGCTTTCTTTTGATTTACAGTGGATGTATATCTTATTGTATTAAACACTATGTCTTTGAGGTTCCATTGGAAGTAACTCCGTGGGGATCAACTCTTCATGTAGGAGATACAATACACGTGCTGATGTTAACTGATAATCAAATTATTTATGATACAATTGGGAGGCGAATAGTCCAGTTCCCGGATTTTGATCCTAATGCTATTTTTAAATTACCCTTAATAGATACCTATCCTGTCAAAGAAGGATTTCTGCTCAATAAAGTAATTGTTGATACCAGCATTTACGATGCAAAATTATTGAATACTGAACATTTGGGACTGGGTTTATTTTTCTTTGGAATCCCTAAGAATAAATATGAGAGTAAAATTGAATTTAAGGTCGTCTTGAATACGCCTGGCCAGTATATGCTTTCTTGCACAGATGCAATGTTTGTCAATGAGAGTAAGATTGTTTTTCCAGACAAATGCGGAAATGATGGTAATTTAGAGGTATATTTCAATATATTTCAAGGAAACCATATTGATATGTTAAGTGATAATCATTTTGAGGTACTTGACAAGTTTTGGAAAAATAGTTCAGGGGATAAATATGGATCTGACAATTATTATTTTAGAGTTGTTGAATAATTGTCTCCATGATAATATAAAACAAGGCAGAATAGGGTCTAATCACTCCTATTCTGCTTATCATTCCAGTTATCTTCGAATATGCAGTAATTAAGACAGATAATTATGCCAAATGGGCTGACGGTTAAAGGGTAATTTGATATACTTTTGTTGAAACTATAAAAATGCTGCAATTTTTTTCGTGAAACACCTTACATGCAACACTTCCCCGATATCCATCATCCCTATGTATTACAGTCATACAGTAAATACGGATGTAATTCAATTTCAACCATAGTTGTTTCGGGTAGAAACCACCGGTTTTAATCTGGGGCTAAGCTATACGTTTTATTAACACAGGAAAAAATAGCAAAAGCCGATCCTTTACCTTGTTCAGATTACGTTTTAATGTCCTCAGTGGTGATGAGTCGATGACTTTGAACAACAGAGGATGTTTTTTATTAGTTTTACACACTTCTGCGGGATCCAAAGGCATGAATATCCTGTTTAAACCAGGAAAAGATCCCCGAACATCCGTCTGATCTGTGTTATTCGTGTTCAAAAAAGCATTCAATTGCTTGAATAATTCCTATATTCAAACCGGATCTAATTAAAATCTGAAAAAACTTAGTATTTTCTTTTGTATCATAAAATCCGGTTTGCATATTTACTTTCTGAAAATATACCCGATATGACTGGCAAAACCTATATCATCAGATCATCAGATTGTTCCAACTGTCATATCCATTAATGATCATCTAAAAAACATAAACAGGGTATTTCGTAAGTTTTCTTACGGGATACCCTTTTTAATACGGGGTGAATTAAGCAAAATCCATGATCGTACGGATCAGATCGCCGTTCAGCGGCAATTTTTTAATAAGTATCGCCTGACCATAAAGCCTTTGTTTAACCCGAAGTTATGCCTCATAATTACAATTTTTTTTAACAATTAAAATTTTTCAAATATGAATAAACATTATATTTTAGGCAAGACGGTTATTTTTATAATCGCAATTTTTATTACAGTCCAATCTTTTGGACAAAGAGAAAGAGATAATTTATTTACCGCAACTACACGTGCTGAGATTGGATTTACAACAGAACAATCTAATAAATTAGACAGAATGATTGCAAATCCAATTTATTCAAATCATTTTTTCGTAAAAGTCAATAATTTGTCTGATGTCATAAATGGGAAAGCATTAAAGGTAAATTTACCTGACAAACAAAACATTGAAGTGTTTTATACTAAAAATACTGAATACAAATCAAATAATGAATTTACATATTTTGGCGATTTTGATCCATGTGGTGATGATCGGATGGGTTACATACATTTGATAGCAAAAGGTGGTGATGTATTTGGTCAAATTAATATTGAGGAAGAGATTTACGAACTCCAAGATTTGGGTGGTAATAAAAATGTCCTTTTCAAAATTGATCCTTCAATTTATACAGAATCAGAATGTGCAAGCACCCATGAAGCCGATGGGGAGCAAGGTATTAATCAAATTGAAGAACCTAATATAAATTTCAGAAGCGGTGGCTGCAATGTTAGAGTACTTGTATTATTTACAGCAGCCGCTGATGCTGTCGGGAATCCACAGAATAGTGCAACGCTTTTTATGCAACAAACTAACCAAATTATCGATAATAGTGAAGCAACATTGCATTTCACTCTGGCCGGAGTTGAAGAATTAGTTGGATTTATTGAGACTCCTCCTGGTACTAATGCTCGTGCAGCAATTACTAATACCAGAAACAGGCTTCAAGCTAATGCTGCTGCGAATGCACTTCGTGATGCACATCAGGCAGATTTAGTTGTATTGTTGACAGATGGTAATTGGCCGGGAATATTTGGAGTATCATTTTTAGATGAATGGGGTGATCCTGATTTTGGATATGTGGTTTCTGAAATAGATGCAGCAGGTGGTAGGTTTACATTTACACATGAACTTGCTCATGATTTTGGATGTAAACATAATGATGATGATGCAGGTCCTCCAAATTTCGTATTTGAAGCGAGGGGGCGCTCATTTTTAGCACCTTGGTACTGGCCTTCCAGAAGAAAAACTACTATGGCTCGCCTGGAGGAAGGAGGAACAAGAATAATGCATTTTTCAAATCCAGAGGTTGAATTCAAAGGAATAAATACTGGATTAACAGATAGGAACAATACACACCAACTTACAAATATGGGGTGTGAGATATCTGACTACAGGCCATTTACGCCCCCAACTCCATTTTCAATAGATATATCCGGTCCTGTAAATGGAACAAATTCGGGAACTTATACTTGGTGTGTAAATATTCAAGGATGCCAAAGTACTCCAACAATACTTTGGGAATATAGCATAGATGGAATTCACTATTATCAGTGGTTTACAAACCAATACTGCATTACGGCTCCAATGCCGATGGATGCAAGCCTGTGGCTCAGAGTAACCGTAACTTGTGGCACTCAAGTTATTACTGATTGGCACTATACAGAGAATTCAGATGGAGATCCATGTAATCATATGGCTCAATTAAGCTATGTTAGCACGAATACCACCAATTTTAAAAATACTTTAAACGAAAATAGTTTTCATTGCTTCCCAAACCCTGTAAGCAATTCATTAAATTTACAATTTTCTGTACATAATGACGAAACCAAAGTTGAAATTCAGTTAATAGATATAACAGGAAAATTGATCAAACAATTGGTAAATGATAAATTTCAAATAGGACACTATCACAAAAACATTGACATTTCGACATTGCAAAATGGATATTATATAATAAAAACAAAGATGGGAAATGAATTGATAACCAAATCAATTGTAAAACTATGAGTAAGATATTATTAATAATTGTAGTTTTTTCTTTTATAATTGGTAATGGATGCACAAAAGAATATACCAAGAGGTGTAAAGAATATTTGGAAGATGAGTCAAAACATGGATATTCATTTACTAAAGGATCTTATAAAGATTTTGGTGAATTTGCTACTTTTAATCATATATATAGAAAGAAAATTATACCAGCAGATACTACTGATAATATAGTTATGGGAATTGGTTTATTTGAACTTGATGACAATTGTTTTCAGAAAGATTTATTGGCATTAAATTACCTTCCTATGATAACTAAAGATACGATACTAATTAAATATTCATATCTCGGTCTTTCAAATGAATTTGCTGGTGCTTCATTTTTAATTTTAGATGATGATGCTGATATTGAGCAGTACGATATTTTGGAAGGCAAAGGATTAAAAAATTGGGTTTATATAGATTATATCTCCCCTGATACCACATACATTGAGGGTCGATTTAATCTTTCTTTTGTGACTACCTATGAACCATACCTCACTGGTGAACGGGAAAGGTGGGATGATCCTAATAGACCGGACACATTGCATTTTACAAATGGAAAATTTAGAGCAGTATTAGAATAAATTGATTGATTTAACGAGGCATAACATTAGATAAGACGGAATGCCACCCTATCGGGATGGCACTCCGCTTATCATTGCCGAAATCCCTCATATCCATCACATCCCCTATATCCATCATTCCGATGTATTACATACATTCAGTAAATACAGATGTAATTGAATTTCAACCATATGTTGTCTGAGGAGAAACCACCGGTTTTAATCTTGGGTTCAGCTATACGTTTTATCAACACAGGAAAAAATAATAAAACACGATCCTTTACCTTGTTAAGATTCCGGATGAACGTCCTCTGTGGTGATGTGTCGATGACTTTGAACAACAGAGGATGTTTTTTATTAGTTTTACACACTTCTGCGGGATCCAAAGGCATGAATATCCTGTTTAAACCAGGAAAAGATCAGCGAACATCCGTCTGATCTGAGTTATCCGTGTTCAAAAAAGCATTCAATTGCTTGAATAATTCTCATATTCCAACCGGATATAGTTAAAATCTGAAAAAACTTAGTATTTTCTTTTGTATCATAAATTCCGGTTTGTATATTTACGTTCTGAAAATATACCCGATATAACTGGCAAAACCTATATCATCAGATCATCAGATTGTTCCAACTGTCATATCCACTAATGATCATCTAAAAAACATAAACAGGGTATTTCGTAAGTTTTCTTACGGGATACCCTTTTTAATACGGGGTGAATTAAGCAAAATCCATGATCGTACGGATCAGAACGCCGTTCAGCGGCAATTTTTTAATAAGTATCGCCTGACCATAAAGCCTTTGTTTATCCCGATGTTTTTTAAACCATTTAGCTTTATGAAGATCAATTCACAAGGAAAAAGTCCGGTATGCCGGCTTTCACCCTTTATCGATACTGGCGGGGGAATCATTCCGAAATCACCCGCCTTCAATGATGGAAGTAGGAGTAATGAATAAATTTTTAGAAATGAAAAAAATCACATTTTTAACAGCTATAGTATTTATATTTTCGTTATGCTTCTTAGCTTGTAATAAGGAAGAAGAAAAGCTAACTAATCTAAATAAGGTAGATAAAGAAAGTAGTTTAAGTTTCGGGGAAATTTCCGATATTGCTGAGAATTTTAGCTCGGATTATGCCAGTTTTAGTTCTGATAAAAGCTATCACCGGTTTATCACCGGTTTCTATGCCTTATCTGAAACGGAGAAGGAGCAAATTCTTGGAAAACTTAGATATGAACCCATTGATGCATTTTTGGATGGTCTTATGGAACAAATAGATAAAATGCAAACCCGTGAAGAAGTTTTAAATTTTATCGATAAAAACTCCAGATATCTGAAGCTGGAAAGGAGGTCAGATGGCGAAGAATATGTAGAATTCAATAATTATTCTGAACATCTCTCACATCCTTTTTTTAACAGAGATCAAATCATCAAGGTAGGAGAAGTATATCACAAATACGTAGATGATATTTGTGTCAAAGGAGATGATTTGACTCAACTACTCAAACTGGATACCAAAGAACAAGCTTTAGCTGCCGGATTAGAACATTTCATCGCCACTAAAGAAACTAATAAGGTTGAGAGCTTCGATTATAGGTGGGGCGATTTAGGGATAGTCTATGAAGAGGAAGAGATCTATAACCCTGCCTGGTGTGTCAATGACAGAAAGGTAGAGTTACAATATGGTTTCCCAATTTCATCTTTTCAATCATATGATCCGGTATTTGGCTATCTTACTCATGTTGCTGTTGCAAGATACGCAAGAATCAGAGCTATCAGAAAAGGTTATCCATGTATTTGGTATACCCATAAAGATGACATTACCTGGAATAATTTTTTGTTTCAATATGATTTTAAGGTAAACGGGGTAATAACTCAACATACTTGGTCAAAACCAAATATGTATGAGCAAAACGTTTCAAATATTGAATTTGAACAATTAGCTTATACTTTTATTGCCAATTGGGATTCATTCGATTGCCAATGGACTAAAAAACGCACTTCAGCGACAACTACAGAAATGAATGGGGTTTGGTTACACTTTGATGAATAATGAAATCATACCCGTATATGTTTTAATTGAAATAATAAAATTGAGTCTACTCCGAAAAGTCTTTGCCCCCTAAATCCCCCTAAAAGGGGACTTATAATTTGTTGATTTTCAATCGTTTCCCTTTAGGGGTTGGGGCAAAAAACGATTGAAAATCAACAAATTGGACTTTGCAGAGTAGACTCAAAATTTAATAATTGTTAAAAAAGTCCAATTTCGCTTTCAGGCTAATAATTTAGCCTGAAAGTTCTTTAAATATTTTATGAAGTACAATAATTAAAAAATGAAAAAATGAAAAAAATCCTGCTTATCTCTTTTCTATTCACTTTCAACAGCTTACTCTCCCAAGATAGCTATAAGGTCGAAATATCATCCGGTTACATCGTGGTGGATAAATTTCCACATGAGATTGATTGGAGAAATTTATACCTTTCAGATTATATCCAATCTCAAATAACACTGTGGAAAGAATTCGACTTCAACCGCAAATTTGATGCAAGCATTGGAGGAGGTTATACCCATTTTCTTGTACTTAACGACGGTTGGATTAGGGAAGATGATGTACATCTGCATTATATACATGCCCGTATAAATGTTAATCAGCCTATATTTTTTAAGAATTTGTTTGTTACCGCCGGCTCCTCAATTTATCTAAAGACAAAAAAAGTAGATCATTTACGATTTGCCCGACAATACTTTTCCAGCCTTGATCTTGGATTAAGCATCAAATTTAAAAACAAATTCCAGATCACGCTTACATCCCCAATATCAATCATTCCAATGTATTATGGTCGGGTGGCTGACTGGGATACTATTATACCCTTTGTTTTTTGGGGAGAAACTACAGGATTTAATCTGGGGTTCAGCTATACTTTTTATCAGGAAAAGAAATGGCCTAAACCATCCTTATGATCTTCAGAGTGATTATGAATGGTAATACTTTTTCAATTTCCCATTATTTGACTAACCAATAAAAAACATAAATATGAAAAAAATATTGATCTTTCCTATATTATTAACATTCAACTTGTTATTCTCTCAGGACAGCTATAGAGCTGAGATTTCATCCGGATTTATTATGATGGATAAATTTCATCATGAATTTGACTCAAAGAATATTTTTCGTGCTGATTTTATACAAACCCAGATAACAATCTGGAAAGAATTCGACTTCAACCGCAGATTTAATGTGAGCTTTGGAGGCGGTTATACTCATTTTTTTTTAGTTCACGAAAATTTCAACGGAGTACATGATGATCATCAACACTGTATTCATGCCCGTATGAATGTTAACCATCAATTGTTCTTAAAAAATTTGTTTTTAACTATGGGATCAACATTCTATTACAGAACAAAAGAAATTGATCAATTGGATTTCCCAAGGCAATACTTCTCAAATCTGGACCTTGGATTAAGCTATAAATATAAAGATAACTTCCTGTTATCCATCACATCCCCTATATCCATCATTCCGATGTATTACATCCATTCAGTAAATACAGATGTAATTGAATTTCAACCATATGTTGTCTGGGGAGAAACCACCGGTTTTAATCTTGGCCTGAGTTATACCTTTTATCAAAACAGGAAAAAGTAGCAAAAACCTATCCTTTAACTTGTTCCGATTTCGGTTGAATGTCCTAAGTGGTGATGAGTCAGTGACTTTGAACAGCAGAGGATTTTTTTTATTTGTTTAACACACTTCTGCGGGATCCAAAGGCATGAATATCCTGTTTAAACCAGGAAAAGATCCGCGAACATCCGTCTGATCTGAGTTATCCGTGTTCAAAAAAGCATTCAATTGCTTGAATAATTCTCATATTCCAACCGGATATAGTTAAAATCTGAAAAAACTTAGTATTTTCTTTTGTATCATAAAATCCGGTTTGTATATTTAC
>DDTL01000113.1 GCA_002344345.1 Saprospiraceae bacterium UBA2365 | reverse complement strand
CATGACAGAAAAAGTGTACGGGATAGCCGATCATAGCCGCCAAGACGTAACTGGTGTTCATTTTTTTAAATCCTGTATTCGGTAATGAACACACGGCTGTGATTCCGGGCCTGACCCGGAATCTCGTACACAGAAGGAGGTTGACGGTGTACGGGATGGCGGATCAGGTCCGCCATGACAGAAAAGGTGTACGGGATGGCGGATCATAGTCGCCTTGGCGAATCGGACAAAAAGTCTAAAAAGATAATGAGATTATTTTGGTCTGGTACCTCTTGATAAACCAGATTTTATCCGGTTTCATTTATTTTATATTCTTAATAAGTTAATTCAAATATTAAAAAGCACAAAAGAGGCTATTTTTGTTAAATTGCCTTAATTTTGCTTTCATCCCGCAAACTGAGGCTTGTTCAACAATAAAACCGGGCATGTATGGAATTAAATGAAAAATATAAAAGCTACCAGGATCGCCTGAGGGAAGTAGAAGGGAAAGATTCTCCTGCCGAATTGCTCAGACCCTTTCATATAGCTGTTGAAAATATATATGATAAGCTTAAAACCAAATTATCTCCTGCGGATTTCAAATGGCTATTTATCATCATGGCCGTATTGCTATTGGCAATGTGTGTGCTGCACATCATCTTCAGTCACCATTACTTTAGTATCCTCTTTATCGTATCAATGGCAGCATATTGGGTTTTTTATCGCCTGGAAATGAAGAAAACCATTGAAATTCAGAAACACGCAAATGCTCAGATCAAGTTAAGGCAAACTCCCGAAACTAATTTTGCTGCACTACTATCGGACAGAATAGATTATATCAAAAACGGAATGGATGTACTTTACAAGCGGATTAAAATGGTTAGAAATCAATATATTGCATTTTTCCCTGTCATATTGATGCTTTTTATTCATACGGTTCGAGGACAGATGTCGACTGTGCTTTGGATCAGCAGCATCGCTGTGTCAATCATCATCGGTGGCGTTTTCTGGTTCTATTATTTCAATTACGAGTTGATGGAACTGGATAAAGTTGCGGATGAACTTGAAGAACAATCCAATAACCTGAAGCAACATGTCTGACAATCCTGACCTACAATGAAAATTTGTATTCAAATGAAGTTTTAATGACAAACAAAATTTTTGAAGTCAGGGAATATAGGTTTTGTTCTTCGTTTTATAAAAGATTTTTTGCGCATGCAACGGAATAATATTTTACGGGTTTTCATGTTTTTATGCTCAATGTTTTTGTTGACTTTGGGATGTAAACAAGGAAAAAATGAAAATAATCAGGATTTTTCTATTTCCCTGAGGATCTCCAGAGATCCAGCGACACTCAACCCGATCAAGAACTCGGGTACAGTGGAAAATGATATTTCCCAGTATCTGTTTTTGCCACTGGCAGATTATGATCCGTATACACTGGAACTGGTTCCGGTACTTATAGCCGCATTGCCTTCCGGAGTCAGGATTGACACAGGCCGATGGTCAGGTACTGTCCGATTTGATTGCCTTATTCGGGAGGAAGCTGTATGGGATGATGGAAGCCCTGTCACCGGGTATGATTATTTATTTACCATCAAAGCCATCAAACATCCGGATATCATGGCAAATCCGGCACTGAAAAGCATATTTCAGGTGATGCGAGATGTGGAAATCTCGGAAGACGACCCAAAAAGATTTTTCATATATGTTGAGTCATCCTATTTTACAGCCAAAGAACTGGCGTTGATCGTTCCGGTTTACCCTGAATACCTGTACGATCCGGGGAAGGCTCTCAGACAATATGATTTGGAAAATGCTGAACTGACTGCTGATAAAACATCCATTACACCACAAGACAGCCTGGTCCGGGCTTTTGTTGATCGCTTTAATCACATGGACTGTGGCAGGGTATTGGCCAATGGGTCAAATGCCTATGAACTGGCTGAGTGGCAGACCAACCAGCATGTTATCCTGCAAAGAAAACCGGACTGGTGGGGAAATAAGTTGCATCATAGTCCGTATTTTGAAGCACAACCTACCAGGATCATTTTCAAGGTGATCCCGGATCCGAATACTGCTTTGCTTGCCTTAAAAAGCGATCAGTTGGATATTTTGGATCAGGTGGACGGGCACAGCTTTGCAAAATTTAAAGAGGAGGATGCTTCTAAAGGCAGTTTTTCTTTTGATACACCGGGCAGACTTGTTTATTATTTTGTAGGGATCAACAACCATGCTCCATTGCTTAAAGATAAAAATGTACGCAAAGCCTTGGCCCATTTGATGGATGTCGACTTGTTCATCAAAAACTTTGAAATGGGCAATGGTATTCGTTTGCAAAGCCCTGTTTTGCCCCTTCGGTCATATTATCATGCAGGTTTAAAACCCATAATGAATGACCCGGTCAAAGCAAAAAGTTATCTGAAAAAAGCCGGATGGGCAGATTCAGACAAGGATGGTGTGCTGGATAAATTTTTGGATGGCAGGAAAACAGACCTAAAATTGCGTATTCTGATCCCCGGAAATGATCTGAGCAAAAATCTGGCCCTTATGCTTCAGCAAAACTGCAGGGAAGTTGGTATCGGGATTGAAATTATTACCAAAGATCCAAAATTAATACCACAGGATGTAGCATCCCGGAATTTTGACCTTTACCCGACCGGAGTACAACTCGGATTGTATCCTGAAGATTTTTACCAATCCTGGCATTCCTCCAATGATTTTCCCGGAGGAAGCAATCGTTTTGGTTTTAACCATCCAAAGGCGGATCAATTGCTGGAAAGGCTGCGAGAAACTCCTGAACCTGAAAAGACTAAACAATTGATGAAGGAATTTCAGCAGATAATTTATGATGAGCAGCCATTGATCTTTCTGTATGTACCGACGAATAATATTGTGTATAACCAGCGTCTGCAGGTAAAAACCAGCATTAAAGCGCCGGGATTTTTTGTCAATACAATCAGAACAAAAGCTAAGAACCAGTAAATCAAAAATAATCTGTGCGGTAGGCTGAGATCACCGAATTATTTAATAATCAATATTTCCGGAAGTATTATGGGGAAAATTTTAAATGAAAAGTTTGAGTTGGTTTATGACAAGAATGGTGTTTTGGATGATGCCTCTTATGAAAAGGAATTGCTCAGACTGCAGATCGAACTTGTAAAACTACAACAGTGGATCGTCAATAAAAAACTGAAGGTGGTAGTGCTTTTTGAAGGAAGGGACGCAGCTGGTAAGGGTGGAGTCATAAAACGCATTATCCAGATACTTAATCCCAGGGTGGTGAAAGTGGTTGCTTTGGGTACACCAACCGAAAAAGAAAAGGGACAGTGGTATTTTCAACGATATGTTTCCCAACTGCCGGCTGAAGGAGAAATGGTTCTTTTTGACCGTAGCTGGTATAACCGTGCTGGTGTCGAAAGGGTGATGGGTTTTTGTACAGATGAACAGTACCGGGAGTTTCTGAGATCAGCCCCTGAGTTTGAAAGGATGTTGGTACGTTCGGGAATTATCCTGATCAAATATTGGTTTTCCATCAGTGCCAAAGAACAGGAGAAACGTTTCAAATCCAGGAATACAGATCCGATCAGGCGGTGGAAACTCAGTCCGATGGATATTGAATCTCAGGCACACTGGGTAGATTATTCAAGAGCAAAAGATGCGATGTTCATGTACACAGATATTGAAAAAGCAAAATGGTACGTGGTCAATGCAGATGTTAAAAAACATGCACGGTTGAATTGTATTTCGCATTTACTTTCATTGATCCCATATGAAGATTTTGTCCCGCCTGCAATCAAAATGCCAAAAAGGCAGGTAGACAGAAATTATAAAAGACCACCGATCACCAGTCAAAACTGGATTCCTGCCATTTACGGTAAAAATCCGAATGAACTGGATGAAATCTGATAAATAAAGCTGAATTGAAAAGAGAATTCCTGATCAATATAGTATTTCTGATCCTGATCAATTTTTTGGTTAAGCCAGTATATATTTTTTTTATTGAATCCCGGGTACAGGACACGTTGGGGCCCAATGAATATGGGCTTTATTTCGGAGTTTTCAATTTTGCCATGATGCTTCAGATCCTTGCGGATCTCGGAATTCAGAATTTTAACAGTACAGCTGTCTCCCGGGATCATTCACTGCTGAGATTGTATCTTCCCAAAATTCTTGGACTAAAAGCCGGATTGTCCCTGATCTACCTGATAGCCGGTTTGACAGGAGCATTACTGATCGGATATTCTTCCGGTTCCATTATAATATTTATATGGGTTAGCATAAATTTTGTATTGATGTCCTTTATTTTATATTTAAGAACCAATATTTCTGCCACAGGACATTACCGATTGGATAGTCTGATATCTGTCGTGGATAAAATATTACTGATCATGATATTGGGCTGGATGCTTTTCGTGAGAAACAGCGGTAGCTCTTTCAGTTTGTATGACTTTATTTTGGCACAAACGATCGCCTATAGCCTGGTTTTTGTAATGGTATTGGGCATCAACTTCAGTCTGGCAGGAATGATCAGAATTTCTTTTGACTTAACCTTGAGCAAGGACATCATTCAAAAGTCACTGCCATTTTCACTGGTAATTATCCTGATGTCTCTGTATAACCGCATGGATGGATTTATGTTGGAAAGAATGCTGGATGACAAGGCCTATGAAGCCGGAATATATGCAGCTTCGTTCAGGATTTATGACGCACTCAATATGGTAGGATATCTGTTTGCCGTGCTGTTGCTTCCGATGTTCAGTTCTCTGATGCATTCCAAAAAAGAACTGGATAAACTGATAAGAACAGGACACAATTTGATTTTGAGTGCATCTGTTGCTTTAATTGCGGGAATAGGGTTATATGCCAATGAGATCATGTCCATGATGTATCCTAATCACATGGAAAACAGCTATGTAAATTTGATGTATTTATTGCTTGCCAGTTTTTTTGCCACGAGTCTGTCGTATCATTACGGGACACTTTTGACTGCTGCCAAAGCTTTACGTTCAATGAACAGAATATTATTTGTCGGAGTGGGGATCAATTTAGTGCTCAACACAATATTTATTCCACGTTTTGGAGCAATGGGAGCAGCCATCACAACGATCGGGACACAGTTTTTTGTTTTGGGAGGGCAATATTTGCTGAGCATCAGGATATTTGATATAAAATTCAATTTCCGGTTATTTTTCAGAAGGACCGGCTTTATATTAAGTGTTGGAATTTTAGGATTGGTTTTCTTGAAGTTTGGCGGGAAAAGTGAATGGTTGGTTGAATTGATCATTTTTGAATTGCTGGTTTTTTTAGTTATGCTCGGATTTGGATTAATGAAATGGAAGGATTTCAGGAGGGAACAAAAGCTTTTGAACCGGTGAAGGAATGAACAAAATTTTATATTGTTTGTTTGTTCATTTTTTTTTGATTTTTCATATTGCCAAAATGGTATAAAAATTTATTATCATTAAATATCAGTTAATTAGACATACATTTTTTTTAAATTTTATAAAGAGGGAAGTGATATTTCGCGGGACATTTGGTTAGTTTCAATATTCTGTGTACTTTCAGCCCTCTTTGAAATATTATTATTAAAATAAATTTTAATTTATGGTTTTCGATACTACAAAAATCAGGAATGTTGTCTTGCTTGGACACTCGGGCTGTGGTAAAACTTCCCTTTGCGAGGCAATGCTATATGAAGCGAAAGAAATTGACAGGATAGGTACGATCGAGGGAGGTTCTACCACTTCAGATTTCACAAACATTGAAAAAGAAAAGCAAAATTCTATTTTCAGTACATTGATGCATGCAAGCTGGAAGGATAGCAAGATCAATATCATCGATACTCCCGGGTTGGATGATTTTGTCGGAGAAGTTGTTTCATCATTGAAAGTAGCAGATACTGCCTTAATGGTTTTGAATGCTACCAATGGATTGGAAGTCGGAACTGAATTGGCATGGGAGTATGTTGAAAAGTTTAAAACGCCTGCCATGTTTATCATCAATCAGGTGGACCATGATAAATCTGATTACAGCAACACGGTTGATCAGGTGAAGGAACGTTTTGGCCCAAAAGTTAAAGTAGTTCAGTTTCCATACAATGAGGGTTCCGGATTCAACAGCATCATCGATGCCTTGAGGATGGTGATGTATGTTTTTCCCCCTACGGGCGGAAAGCCAGAGAAAAAAGCTATACCTGAAGATGTAATGGCCAAAGCACAGGAATTGCACAATGAACTCGTGGAAGTGGCTGCTGAAATGGATGAAACACTGATGGAAAAGTTTTTTGATGAGGGCAACTTGTCAGAATCTGAATTGGCAGAAGGTATGACAGCGGCTTTAGCGAATCAGAATTTTTTTCCGGTTTTTATTTCAGCAGCAAAATTAAATATGGGCAGTGGCAGGATCATGGGCTTTATCAATGATGTAGCACCTTCGCCAGCCATTACACCGCCTGCACCATTGGCAAATGGAAAATCACTTGATTGCAAACAGGAAGGCGAACCTATCATGTTCATTTATAAAACGATGTCTGAACCTCAGGTAGGTCTTGTATCTTACTTCAAAGTTTACTCTGGAACCATTAAGACAGGTATGGACATCCATAACCTCAACCTGAGGGGCGGTGAAAGGTTAAACCAGCTATTTGTCTCAAACGGTAAAACAAGGACTCCGGTAGAGGAATTGCGTGCCGGGGATATCGGGGTGACGGTCAAATTAAAAAATTCGCATACCAACAATACGCTAGGACCAAAAGACGCTGATCTGATGCTTGAAGAAATTCATTTTCCGACACCGCGGATTCAGGAAGCAATCGTACCTCCTGGAAAAGCAGAAATGGAAAAACTCATGAAGGCGCTGCATAGTATCGAAGAGGAAGATCCGACTTTGAGGATTGAGATCAGCCAAACTTTGAAACAAACGATCGTTCATGGTCAGGGACAACTCCATCTGGATATTATCAAATACCGGATTGAAAAGATGAATGGAATTTCCATGGAATTTACCAAGCCTAAAGTTCCCTATAGAGAAACTATCACTAAAACAATTGACGGAGTATACAGACATAAGAAACAAACGGGAGGTTCTGGTCAGTTTGCAGAGGTGCACATGAGGGTAGAGCCATACTACGAAGGCATGCCGGATCCGGCTGGACTTACTGTAAGGAATGTGGAATTGGAAGACCTCAAGTGGGGAGGAAAATTGTCATTCCTATGGTGTATAGTAGGAGGAGCCATCGACAAAAACTACTCAAGCGCCATCAAGAAAGGGGTACTTCAAAAAATGGAAGAAGGTCCTTTGACGGGTTCCAACTGCCAGGATATCAGAATTTCAGTTTTTGACGGTAAAATGCACTCCGTGGACTCCAGTGATATGGCGTTCATGATTGCCGCCTCGTATGCATTCAAGGATTCTTTCCTCAAAGCAGCACCTCAATTGCTGGAACCAATTTATGAGGTAGAGATCCTTTGTCCTGAATCCGTAACAGGTGATGTGATGGGAGACCTTCAAACAAGAAGAGCGATCATTCTGGGAATGGACACTGAGGGATTGTACCAAAAGATCATCACAGCCGTACCGTTGTCAGAAATGTATCAGTATTCCTCCACATTGAGAGCATTGACACAGGGAAGGGCAAAATTCAAACAAACTTTTAAGGAGTATAACCCTGTTCCGACAGATCTGCAGCAAAAACTGATCAAGGAGTATCAGGAGTCTCAGACAGAAGAATGATCCTTGAATCATAAAATAAAAAAGGGCACTTCATGGAAGGCCCTTTTTTTATTTTAGATGCATTGGTTTTCTGAGGAAAATTTTTGTATTTGCAATGTTATTACAAAATTTTGAAAAATGCAACCAAGCCCTAAAATAATAATAAAATCTTATTGTAAAAATGCTGTTTAAAATATAAAAATTGAGTTTGCTCCGAAAAGTCCAATTTGTTGATTTTCATTCGTTTTTTGCCCCGACCTACTGACTCATTGATCAGCACAAGACTAAAGGGAAACGATTGGAAATCAACAAATTAAAAGTCTCCTTTTAGGCATGTACTGACTGAAAACGTCAGTGGGGATTTAGGAGGCAAAAACTTTTCGGAGTAGACTCAAAATTGAAAAACAAGTCCTTTATTTCAATTTTTTCATTAAATCTTTTGGAACTCCACCTTTATGCAGCATCAAAGAAATCGTTTTATATTTGAAAAAAGCCTTACTTACATAAAGGTAGCCTTCAAATATATTTTTGGTATCCCATGAATTTTTTACGATATAATATTCTTTTCCGGATTTATCACTTGCCAGACCTACTATGTGCATTCCGTGGTCATCCGTGGTGGTGTAATTATCAAATGCTTCCTGACGAACTTCCGGGGTGATGATCATTTCATTTGAAGGTCCGTTGAACATGACTTTTTTCTCATCTTCGGTCATGTCATCGAAAGGTTTTTCCGGTACGATGGCCACTCCGTTTTTCCATGAAAAGCCTTTTTCGCTTACATCGGTGGCCCATGCAACAGAATAACCAGACTTTAATGCAGAATCAACCAATTTTTCCAGTTCATCCAATGGTAAATTGTAACTGTTTTGGTGAAGCCAATTATCCGGAACCAAAACGGTCATTTCTTCAAAATATGGATAATCTGTCCAGGAAGTAAATTGCATGTATGCATCCGGGTCAAACTTTAACTGTTCGGCGAATGATTTGGGCGTATAATTTTTGCCTTCGTAATTAAAGTTCTCGGGATATTCTCCAAGGTAGCTCTCCAGAACACGCTTGTAAGCCTGTTTCCACACAGGAGTCAATTGTTTATTGTGGTTTTTTACCACTTCATCCAGGATGACTTTAAGTATTGCATCCATTTCCCCGTGTTTGTTGACGGATGTACCATAATTCAGTCCGGGGAAAACTGATTGAGGTACGGCACCATACTTTTTGAACATGATGGTTACGTCATGCAAAGCGCCACCCTGTCCAAAATTCATGTGACCATGCATGCGAACGTAGGCATTGGCTTTGTCTATGTAGGAGTTAAACGTAGTAAACATTTCAGAGAGGTCATACAATTTTCCGGTTTCGCGAAGTATTTCTGTTTCCACGAATGATGAGGCGCTGTAATTCCAGCAGGTTCCTGATGAACCCTGGTTTTTTACCGGAGTGGTTTCGACCGAAGTGATGGTTTTAAATTGATACAGACTGTCTTTTGGAGATTGTCCGACAGCAATACTGAATAAAAAAATAGTTGTCAATACAAATAGAACAAGCTTTTTCATAATTAGTGATTTATTAATGTATGCAAAATGGATTTTTAATTCAAAACCTACTATTTTATGATTTTAAAACTGTTGATTTTGCTCAAAAATCACTTGTAAGTCAACAAAAAGATAATTGACTAAAAAATCAGATCAAAGGGCTAAAATTAAGGATTTTTGATTTAAAACTGATCATTTACCAGCCAAAACTGTGATCATAGGCTTGATTTTGTCTACAGGAGGATCATTTCAGTGTATTAAAAGTGGTGGATTTTCCTCCTTGTTTCCGAAACATCCAGATTTGGATTAAGGTTACAGGCATAGTCGGGAATGATACAAGTCTGACGTTGCAAACTTCAGACAACAGAGAGGGTAAATTGTAATTTTTGAATGTCAAATTGTGGTTTTTGAATAATACCGAACATTTTTTCTGACGGACATCCCCAAAACAAAAAGAGATCGCA
>DDTL01000068.1 GCA_002344345.1 Saprospiraceae bacterium UBA2365 | reverse complement strand
TTGTTTGTCATTGCTTAAAATTTAATTCCATTAAATAAACGATCAAATATACAAAATTTTATTAAGTTTCAAACGATTTTTTAAAATTTTTTAACCAAATTTAACGAAAAATGTTCATTTTTTAAAATTATGTATGTAAATAGCCAAAATTTAGGCCTTAAAAAATACACTATTCAAAGAATCAGAACTGTTTGGCTTTACCTGTAATTCAGAATGATTCCAACTTCAACAACAAAGTGTCAAAATATAATTCTGATAGGTTGGTCTTTAAAACTTAACTTTACTCAGGGTTCAATATCATGAACCCGAACCCAATCTAAAACCAATCCGTTTGGGATCGAATGATTCATTTTTATCCTCATCTTTTGTTTTATTCAGGTCTTGAGCCTGAATGGTAAAAATACCAGCCTTAGTCCTCTCTTCTGCCGGCAATGCTGCAATTCTAAGATGTTGATTTTCTATGATATTGGTCATAAACCGTCGGATCGTTCTGGCATTGCCAAAATATTTATCTTTTTGTCTTACGATGGTTTGAAGGTAATCTTCCAACACTTTCAGCGCTCCTCCCGAGAATTTCATCTTTTTCTCGGAAGCCATCAATACGGCGATTTTTTGGAGTTCAGCTACAGAATAATCTTCAAATTTCAGCACCTTGTCGAAACGGGATCTCAAGCCAGGATTGGCTTTAAGAAAGCGATCCATATTTTCAGGGTATCCGGCAACAAAAACAAAAAACTCTCCTCTGTGATCTTCCATTCGTTTCAACAAAGTCTGGATAGCTTCATTTCCAAAATCTCCGTTTGCTCCTCCACTATATTCGCTCAATGCATAGGCTTCATCGATGAACAATACACCGCCCATCGCCTCTTCAATCTTCTCTGCGGTTTTGATAGCCGTCTGACCAACATAACCTGCAACCAGACCTTGTCTGTCCGTTTCAACCATATGCCCTCTTTCCAAAATGCCCAACGCCTTATATATCCTGGTTAAGATCCGGGCAATGGTAGTTTTTCCTGTACCGGGATTTCCAACAAAAACCGTATGCAGATAGAAATTATTGAGCACATCCTTACCCGTTTCAAGATGATACCTGACTACACCTACAGTCTCAATAATATCCTGTTTGACTCTGTCCAAACCGATCAAAGCATTTAATTCAGCAAGGGATTCACTAAGTAATTGTTCATCGATGGGAATTTTTGGCGAACCTTTTTTCCTTTCAATTTCGATCATTTCCACATCCTTCAGCAAAACAGAGGCAAGGGTAGTTTTATCAAGAAATTCATGGTCAGGCTTATTCATGAGCCTCAAACCAAGATTTATCTTAGCTTTTTCAACCATATCAAAAACAAAACGTGCATTACCAAAGCTATTGTCGCGTTTTCTATAGGCTTCAGTAATGAGTTCATCCATTTTCCTTTTCGCTGCAGGGGTCAATACCACTTCTTTTTCACGACAGGCGATCAGTGCAATTTCTGACAATTCCTGAGGCAGATAATCCGCAAAATCAAAAAACAGTTTGAACCTTGATCTCAAGCCTGGATTGGACTGAATGAAATACTTCATTTCCTTTGGATAACCTGCGACTATCAGGACGATATCACCGGGTCCGTCTGACATTTCCTTAACAAGAATTTCGATGACTTCTCTGCCAAAATCCTTGCTATCATCATTTTCTCTTGCAAGACTATAGGCTTCATCAATAAAAAGCACTCCACCTCTGGCTTTTTCAATCGCCTTTTTCACTTTTGGCGCTGTTTGTCCGATATATTCACCAACGAGATCTACACGGTCCACTGAATGTACATGACCTTTGGATAAAAAACCCATATGCTTGTAAAGTTTACCCATCATTTCGGCAACAGTTGTTTTGCCTGTACCGGGATTACCCATAAACACTGAATGCACATCTATGTCGCCTTTTTCAAGGAAACCCTTATTTTTCCTCAAATTGATAAACTGGATATACTTTGCATGATTGATGATCTGAGTTTTGATCTCCTGCAGTCCAACCAGCCCATTCAACTTATCAAAAAGCTGATCAAAACTTGATTCACCATCTTCCGGTTCGTCCAGATATACCGGTGTTTGTTCTTCAGGCAGTAATACGGAAGGAGTACCCTCAACAGCTTTGGGGCCAACTATAAAAGGTATCGTGACTAAAAGCTGATCCATAAAAACTATGTCAATCGTATAATTTCCCGCTCTCCATGAAGTCGGACTGGATGCGCCCCAACCACCGATCAGTGTAACATACTCATGATCTGGCGAAACCTTCATCATCCTGGAGACACTGCCTTTCAATTCTCTGGAATCGGTGAAAAAATGGATCATCACTTCGCACTGCCAGTCAGCATCTTCCACAAGATTCTCCAGGATCAGTTCTACATAAATAAACCGTGTATTATCCACTTCAAAATCAACCAGATATTTCCTAAGTCCTGACTCGACACCTTCATAAGGGCCTTCAAACAAATTTACAGCATGCAGGTTAATCGGTGCATCTTCACCAAGTCGCATTGGTACACTTACGTCCTCAACATAAAAATACCTGGTACCTACAACTTTACCACCAATTTTAGCTTCCCAATAATAGGTTCCTTTCTTCCAGAAACTTCCCGGCTTCTTATTCCCCCAACCTTCTCTGATGTAGAAAATCTGTTCATCTGATGTAATCAGCTTATCCAGACTGAGTGTACAAATGTGTTTATTGGTTTTTGCTTTTTTCTGGTAACAATTGAATTCAATGCCGGCTACCCAATCGTCTTTTTTGAACTGTAGATTCAGTATAGATAATTCAATATATATATAACTGGTTTCGTACCTGTCAAAAACCTGTCTGTATTTTTTATTGTCATTTGCCAACCATTCAGTTGAGCTATAGACTTTCAAATCACGGTAAATATAATTTTCCATTACACTGTTGTGTTCAACCAAAAATATATAACCTGAATTCCCGAATAAAAGTTTACCCGGAGTAAAATATCATGTTATATTTTTCATTTTTCTGCAAAATAAGGAAATTCAATAGTCATTCCCTAACTAAATCCATGAAATTACATC
>DDTL01000152.1:306-21183 GCA_002344345.1 Saprospiraceae bacterium UBA2365 | reverse complement strand
ATAATATATAATTGGCTAAAAAATTATACCTTTAACAAAAACTTTATATATTTTTGGTAAAACGGGGAAAAGGGATGAACCTTTTCAGGTTTATTTAATGAGTATTTGATGAAATAACTCGAAATATCAAAATTTATTGTAAGAGGCGAATTATTTTTTTAATCTGTTGCAGGAATGCATTCATTCCACTTTAGTTAAGCAGATGCATTCTTTGGAAAATCTGACGATTGATATTGAATAAAATTTCAGAGTGGTTAATTTTAAAAATATTTAGATAGATAGGATTTAATGGACAAACAAACTAAATAAAAAATTGTATTTCAATTAAATATACATAAAATATGTTTATAAAATAATTGCATCAAAGCTAAAATGTTTTTTCATTTTGTCAATTATTGAGTATTTCGGGAGTCAATTGTCGTTTTTCAAACCCAGGACCTGATGGGAATCATTATCTTTACTTTTATTTTTTCAAATGCTGGTAGCTGCTTTAATATCCGGAGTTGTCAATTTATTTTTCTGGCTAGTGATTTTCCCCAGACTATCGGGCTATAAACAAAAAAACACCCCGGTTTCGGATGCAAAGATCTGGCTGGTTATAGTTGTAAGAAATGAACTGGAAAATTTGAAGCAACATCTTTACCTGATGTTGGAACAACATTCCATATTCTACGAAACACTTATCATAGACGATGGATCTACTGATGGTACCTTTTCCTGGCTTTCTGAAGTGCAAAATAGTCATCCTGATTTACATTTGCTTAGACATGAAAAGTCGATAGGAAAAAAAATGGCCCTTCATAAAGCTTTACCCACTCTGGATGGAACACATTTTATTTTTACCGACGGGGATTGTGCCTGCAAATCTGAAAACTGGTTGAGTCTGATGTTGTCAGGATTGAATGAACAAAAAACCATTGTACTCGGATATGCTCCGCTCAATAAAATGAAAACGTTTATCAGTATTTTTGCCAGATACGAAACATTTTTAACGGCATTACAATATTTTTCTTATGCTTTGGCCGGCCTTCCTTATATGGGTGTGGGTAGAAATCTGGCATATCATACTTCCGTTTTGAATAAAAGTAAAGGTTTCTCCACTCACATGGATTTGCTCTCGGGAGATGATGACCTGCTCGTAAATTCGGTTGCAAATAAAAATAACGTTCGGATTCAAACCGATCCTGAGAGTTTTATGTACAGTGATCCACCCAAAACCATTCGGGCTTTTTTCCGGCAAAAATCCAGGCACATTACTACTTCTGTCAGGTACAAAAAAATTCACCAGATTCTTTTGGCCCTGTTTTCTGCTTCACACATAGTTTTCTACCTTGCACTGTTTTTATCAGGGTCATTATTTGCACCCGCAATTTGGGGAATGAGGATCGTTTTGATCTACCTGTTTAACTACAAAGCGTTTTTGAAACTAAAAGAAAAAGACCTGCTATTATATTTCCCCTGTTTGGATTGTCTGATGTTTGTTTATTATTCATTCATGTCTTTTTCTTTCATTTTTCCTAACAAAAAAAACTGGTAAATGGAATCTCGGATTTTGCATACTTATTTTCCTCAACTTAATGATGATCAGAAAGAAAAGTTCGGGAACCTGCTTCCATTATATAAATACTGGAATGAACAGATCAATGTTATTTCAAGAAAAGATATCGAAGAGCTTTATGTACACCATGTTTTACATGCGCTGACTGTAATTCCCTTTTATCCGTTGGTGGAAAAGGCTGAAATTCTTGATCTTGGTACGGGTGGTGGATTCCCGGGAATACCATTGGCTATTTTTTATCCGGATGTTCAGTTTACCATGATCGACGGGACAGCAAAAAAAATCAAGGTGGTGAATGAAATTATCAAGGAACTGGGTCTGGAAAATACCCGGGCATTTGCCCAACGGGCCGAAGAAAACAAAGACAAATTTGATATGGTTTTGACCAGAGGCGTGAGCAATGTAAGTCAGCTGTTGTTATGGTCCAGGCCACGTTTAAAAAAGAAGCATATCCATGCATTTCCTAATGGCCTGATCGCCTACAAAGGGGGTGATCTCAGGAAAGAACTGAGAGAACTCCGACGGGGAGAATACTATGAGAAGCGAGATATTTATGAATTATTTCCTTTGGATTTTTTCAAAGAAAAATACATCATCTATGTTCAGGGATAAATGTTAGAGAAAATACTTTTGCGAGGAAAATGAAGAATTGGAACATTTTTATGAAAGCGAGATTCAATGATTTAACAAATCAAAAAAATAGTTCACATGTTTTATCCTGGCTTATTACAAACTTCGGGTAACTATTGCCAAAACTTGATAAGCCTTCCGAAAAGATCAATGAAACAGTTAAAAATTTTTGAAGAACATCCTTAAATTGCATAAATGAAGAAAAAATGGTGGCAGATCATATTAAGTTATATTACAGATATTTACATTGAAAGAACAGGTTCAGATTACAATGAAAACCTGGACGTGATCCTCAAGGATGGGAGATATCAATTGGTGGCAGCCAATGCAGTATATTCTTTTGAAGACAAGTATCACAATTTCAGAACGTGTTTTGAAAGAATGAACTGGTCTGTTATGAATGTAAAAAAAGTATTGGTTTTGGGGCTTGGCCTGGGTTCAATACCTCAGATGCTTGAAAAAAAATTCCACAAAAAATTTGAGTATCACATAGTGGAAATTGATGAGATTATCATTGGTTTAGCCAATGAATATATATTGTATGATCTTAAATCTCCATTACAGATCTTTCATACGGACGCCCTGGTTTATCTGCAGGTATGCAGAGAAAAGTATGATTTGATCCTTATGGATATTTTTGAAGACAGTAAAGTGCCTGAGTCATTTGAAACAGAGGGCGTACTTTCTTCCATGAAAAGACTTTTGAATGATATGGGATGTATTTTGTTCAACAGACTCAATATTACAGAAAAAGATCTTGAAGATACCAAATTGTATTATGAGCAGGTTTTTAAGAAGCAATTTGATATAGCGTATTTAATGGAGTTACCTTCAAATATCATGTTATGTTCAAGAAATGATATTTTTTAAAAAGTAGTTCTATAGTTTTTTTTCAGGATAAAATTTTACTTTTGTGCAGTAAAAACTACTTATGTTAAAAATCAATATATACTTAAAATTTGCGCTGATCGCCGTATTTCTGGGAGGCGGAATCGTATTATCCTTTCTTTACGGATTTTGGTATGCTTTCATTTTATTATTGATCGGAGTATTGCTCTTGGTCAGCTACCTGATGCTAGGAACCATTCAGTCAGCTGCAGAATTGGTTCAACTACAGCAGTTTGAAGCTGCAGAAAAAAGGCTTAACCTGACATTAACCCCCAAATTACTATATGTTACCAACAGAGCTTTTTTCTATATACTCAAAGGTTCTTTCGCCTTAAACCGTAAAGATCAGGACGAGGGTGAGGCATATTTCAATAAAGCCTTAGGCCTTAAACTTCCTTCAGATAATGAAAAAGCCCTGATCCTGATCCAATTGGCCAGCATCAATGCCACAAAAAGCAAATGGACCGCTGCTCAAAAGTATTATAAGGATGCTTCAAAACTCAAAATTACCGAAAAACAACTGAAAGACCAACTGAAACAATTTGAACAGGTACTTGCATCCAAAGGAAATATGCGTCATGTGGCTGCCATGGGTAAGTCTGGCCAGCGATTTATGGGAATGTCGTCCGGTGGTAAAAGAAGAAGGCCTAAAATGCGTTGATTAAACCACCAAATTACATACTTTTTGATCTATACAATCATCCTGGTATGATAACCAACAGGTAATAGAAATGTCTTCAAATCAGATTTGTAGTGCTTATTGATTATTTTTTTTAGTAGTTCCCGACTAACAAAAACATTACTTTTTTGATCATATTTCTGTTCATTATTTATTTTAACCCCTACAGTCTGTTTTTAAATATCTGTCATTCAATTTTTTAAATTGATATCTGACATTACATTTGAAAAAAATTTCCCCATTCACGCCCCTTCAATTTTACATCTGATTTGTAATCATCCAATATTAATTTAATGTTAATTTTGTCGTCAGAAATAAATGCACAACAATGGCGATCTTTTCCAAATCCAATAAAGTAATCGAACTCCTTGAAAAGTTTATCGATTCAATTGATCAGGGTTCGATTGTTTTCAAAAAGGGTGTGGACAATTATCTTTATGGTAATATACAGGCTTTTGAAAACAATATTCTGACGCTTTCCAAACTTGAATCCGACGCGGATCTGTTAGGAAAAGATATTGAAAACAGGTTGTATAAGCATTCTCTTATGCCTCAGTTGCGGGGAGATATGCTGAGATTGCTTGAAGAGCTGGATGACATCATCGATATTATGAAAACCAACCTGTATCAGTTTGAGGTGGAAGTTCCCAACATTCCAGGGGAGCTCAATCAGGATCTTTCCAAACTAACAGAAATGTCCGTGGCTTCGGTTGAAGCATTGGTACCTGCAGCAAGGGCATTTTTCAGATCACCCGAAACGGTCAAGGACCAGTTGCACCGGGTTTATTTTTATGAGACGGAAGCCGACAAACTGGCAGCAGCGATCAAAAGAAAGGTTTTCAGGGAAATGCAGGATCTTAAACTGAGCGAAAAGTTCCATCTCAGATATTTCACATTGCATATTGAGCAAGTCTCCGATGCTTCAAAAAAAGCAGCCGACCTGCTCTCTGTAATGGCAATTAAACGGGCATTTTAAAGTATTTATAGTGTTTATCATTTTTCTTTCAAGCGGTCTTTTTCTTGGTTGGTCATTAGGCGCAAATGACGCAGCCAATATTTTCGGGACTGCAGTCGGATCAAAAATGGTCAGTTTTGCCCGGGCAGCCATCGTCGCAAGTATTTTTGTGATCATCGGAGCCGCAATTCAGGGATCAGGAACAACAGAGACACTGGGTTCGCTCGGGTTGATCGATGAATTGGCAGGTTCTTTCACTGTTGCTTTGGCAGCTGGTTTTACTGTTTTGGTGATGACCAATTATGGTTTGCCCGTTTCAACTACCCAGGCTATTGTCGGGGCCATCATCGGATGGAATTTATTTGCCGGCAGGGATACGGATGGTACTGTACTGACCAAGATCGTCACCACATGGATATCAGGTCCGGTTTTGGGTGCAGGTTTTTCAGCTTTACTTTTCCTGCTGATGCGATATGTGCTCAGAAAAATGAAGATACATATGATCCTTTTGGATTCCTATATCCGGTGGGGGCTGATTGCAGTTGGTGCTTTCGGAGCCTACAGTCTGGGAGCCAACAACGTTGCAAATGTGATCGGAGTTTTTGTTGGGCATGCGCCAAATATTGTACTGGATTTTGGTATTTTCGAATTAAGAGGGGCGCAAATCCTTTTCCTTTCGGGTGGAATGTCCATAGCTTTGGGAATTTTGACATATAGCAAGAAGATCATCAAAACTATAGGAAAAGGGATCATGGATCTTTCGGCTGAAGCAGCCATCGTTGTGGTGCTGGCACAGGCACTGGTTTTATTTATATTCTCCTCTACTTCCCTTTCAAATGGATTGGCATATATAGGTTTGCCCAGGATCCCCCTGGTTCCTGTTTCCAGTTCACAGGTTGTGGTCGGTGCAATTATCGGGATTGGTCTGGTAAAAGGCATACAGGAAGTGCGATTTAAAATGTTGGCAGAAATCCTCGTGGGGTGGATATTGACTCCAATATTTGCAGGCCTTTTATCTTTTTTTGGCTTATTTTTCGTACAAAATGTTTTTAATCAGCAAGTTTATAAACCCGTCACTCAGCACACAGAAAAGGTACTCAACACCGAAAACTATACGATCATCAATGCGATTGAGCCGGAGCATATCAATCTGGTTTGGTGGCTTGCCGGAGCAGGTCTGCTCTTATTGTCCGCCCTCGCAATCTGGCTCATCATCAGGCAAAACAGACTTAAATTGCTTGCACAGAACGAATTGCTGGAACACCAAAAGGAGCATTACATCACCCAAAAAGCATTGATGGAAGCTGACCTCAAAACCATGAGGCTGGAAAATGTTTCAATGGCCAAAAAACTGGAATTCCGTCGTAAGGAACTGATGAATATGGCATTGAGTATTGTGGAGCAAAAGAATTATCTCGAAGAACTGGCTGTTCAATTAAAAGACATTCAGAAGACCGAAGAAAAAAAAGAGAAAAACCGCAAGATCGACCACCTGCTTAAGAACATGAAACTGAAACTCAGTTTTGAAGATAAAGTGGAGAATTTCAACCTGGAGATCGAAAGACTCCACAAAGGCTTCTCCAGGAAACTGGAAGAGGAATTTCCTAAACTCACCGAAACCGAAAAACGCTTTGCCACTTTTCTGAGATTGGGCTTTTCTTCAAAGGAAATCGCACCTTTGCTCAATGTCTCTACCAAAAGTGTGGAAACTTACCGGTACAGATTGAGGAAAAAACTGAATATCAGTAAAGGAGAAAATTTGATACGTTTCATACAAAACTTATAATTTTAATATAAAATCTATTTATTATGAAAAAACTTTTCCATGTTACATTCATTTTTATCGTTTCCATATTGTCGTTCAATAATATGAATGCACAGGAAGCGGATACAACAACCCGGTATGACCAGTATGGCCAAAAGGTTGAAAGACTTCCATTAACAGCCGAGGCCAGAAATGGTGTTATCACATTTGAATCTCAGGATAAATCATTCAAATTCTGGACTGACTTCAGGATAAATTTTGATGGAGGTATGTTCTTTGATAATTATGACAATTCAATCTCACCTGCAAAGAATGCTCCCGATGCTATCCAATTAAGCAATGGTTTTCATATCAGAAGATTAAGGGTCGCATTCAAAGCCCAGGTCACCAAAAGGTGGTACGGAGAAATCGATATTGATTTCAGAGATGCTGAAATTGACCTGAATGATGTGTATTTGAGGTATGCTTTCAACGATAACCTCAGCTTAAAATTTGGTCATTTCCGTGAACCATTTGGCATGATGACAAATACCACTTCCAGATACGTAACTTTTATGGAAAGACCTGCAAGTTGTGAATTTGATCCAAGTAGACACAACGGAATCGCAGCTGCTTATTCTCATCCACGTTTTTATGCCAGTGCAGGCGTTTTTTCAGATGAGTTTCTGGAAGCAGTTGATGGAGGTACCCGTGATGTACGTAGAAAACAAAGAACAGGACAGGAATCCAGTCTGGCTTTTACCGGTCGTCTGGTAGGATATCCTATCAACAAAACTGATTTTACACTTTCTATTGGCGCGGGAGCTTCCTATAGAACACCGGCCATTACTGATGAAGGAGCTTATAATGTGGTGCGTTTTAAGACATATGATGAGATCAGAACACACCAAAAAAGATTTTTTGATACAGATGTGATTTCCGATGTACAAAAGATTATTCTGACCAATGCGGAATTTGCTTTTGCATATAAAGGATTCAGGGTACAATCTGAATACCATTACACCATCGTTCAGAGAGGACAGATTTATGACGATGTACCGAGAGCTGGTTTGAAAAATGCCATTTTTGATGGATTTTATGTAGAAGCAGCTTGTTTTCTGACGGGTGAAAAACAAAATTTCAATTATGAAGAAGCTGAATTTACCCGTGTAAGACCAAAAACCAAAAAAGGAGCGCTTGAACTTGCTGCACGTTACAGCACGATCAACCTGAATGCAAATCTTGAGGATATTAACAACCCAATCAGTGTCGGATTAGGAAATGTGGTGACTGGAGGAGCAGGAACATTATATTCTCTTGGCTTGACCTGGTGGGCAAAAACCAATGTCAGAATTATTTTGAACGGAACTTTTGTCGATCATGATGAATATGCTCAATCAAAATACAATTGGACAGTTCCTGAAGACGGATTCGATTATTGGTGGCTTGGATCAAGATTTGAAATTGATTTTTAGTATTTTTGCATAATTAATCGTTTTTACACGTTAAGAAATAAGTTTATTAATTAAAACATTCAATTTTTATGAAAAAGAATTTGTTATTATTAGGTATTTTCCTGATGACTGTAGCTTTTTTTACTTCTTGTGAAAGAGAAAAAACCAGCGCTTTGATCCAGGATGTTGCTTATGACCAAACCGGTAATTCTAAAGCAATAGTTACTGCAACTATTCTTGATGACAATGGAGATCTGAAAAGTGCAAAATTGTACTTTAAAGATATGACTGCTGCTACTTTTAATTCCGTTGATTTGGCAGGAACCGTTAATGGAATTTTTACAGCAACGCTGGACAGCTTTCCTCTTGGAACTGAAATCGGTTATTATATCGAAGTGGTAAATGCAGTTGATTTGACTACTGTTTATCCCACAGGAGCACCGGGAACAGTCGAAACATTTAAAAGTGGTATTGCATCTGCTTCTCCTTTGATCGTAAATGAAGTATTCTCAAACGGAACTAAAGCTCCAGACACTTCAAATCCTGACTGGGCAGAGATCTACAATTCAGGTAGTACCGAAATCGACCTTACTGGCTATGCGATTCAGGACGATGTTTCAAAACCTGCAGCTAAAAGATTCATCAAAGCTGGTTTGAAAGTTCCTGCTAAAGGATTTATCATCATTCACACTGAGGTCAACAACGATCAGGCTGTTGAAGGAACCGGAAGCTTCGGTTTAAGTACCTCAAATTCCGATGGTGTGACTTTGTTCAACAACAAAGGTCAGGTAGTTAACAGGCTTGAATATCCTGCTCCAAGCGCAGGTCAGCCAACGGCTGATCCAAACAAATCCTGGGGCAGATTTCCTGATGGTGGCACAACTATGGGCTGGATGATCCCATCCAAAGGTTCAGCTAACACGGCTGCTACTCCAAACTAATGGATCAATGATCAATGTTAAATAAAGGGAAAGATTTGCTTTCCCTTTATTTAATTGTGAACTTAACTAATTGAATTAAAATGGGTAAAGAAGAACTAAATATAGGAGAGATATCTAAACCAAGATTTGAATTCAGGTCTTTTGGCCAGAATTTTGACCAGGCTCACTTCAGAATGTCCCGCTTGTCTGTTCCGGTGCCGGAAAAAGTATGGGAGCGCCATTCTGACGAAATTTATATCATGTCCAGAAGCAATGATAACAACAATACCAAAATCCGGGATGGTAAAATGGACATCAAAACCTATGTTCAAACTGTCAACGGTCTCGAACAGTGGAATCCTCTGATGAAAGGTGAATTCCCCATGCCGGCTGAAGTCCTTAAAAATGAAGTATTCCCGGCTTTCATGGTGGAAATGCCAGCATTGACCAAAGATACATACACCTACGAAGAGTTTATCAGGATGGTGAACGATCATCCGGACCTGGCTGCAGTCAAGGTCCATAAACAGCGTTTTGGCTATATGGTCAATAACACGATCTGTGAATACGGTATCGTCCTGATCAATGGCGCCAGACTGGTGACCATCAATTCTGAATCAACGGAAACTGAGGATATCCTCAAAACGATCAGCGATCTGGGTGTAGAGGGCGTTGAAAATATCAACTATCTACAGGCCATCAAAAGGGTTGTCGGAATGATTGACAAACCGATGGCGAATTAATGTTAAGTTAGTTTAGAAAGTTTATAGGGTTTAGAAAGTTTAAAGGGTTTAAGAGATTATTATTATGGAGAAGCCAAAAAAAGATCATGAGTATTCATTTGAGAGATTACATGTTTGGAGTGACATACGGGAAATGATCAGGTTTGTTTACACCCTTACGAATGGATTTACGGATATTAAAAGTTTGGCTTGACAAATCAGATGAGGCGGGCTGCTGTTTCTGTTGGCTCAAATCTGGCAGAAGGTTCATCGAGAACCAATGCAAAAGATCGGGCACATTTTTATCAAATGGGATTTTCAAGCCTGATGGAATTATTGAGTCAGTCTATTGTAGCCTTTGACTTAAATCTGCTTGATGAAATACAACATCAGGAACTTAGAAATCAAATTGACAAAATTGGGTACAAATTAAACCCTCTCCGTAACCAAACACTAAAACGTGTTATGTAGTCTTCCACGCTTAAACTATCTAAACTATCTAAACCTCCTAAACTATCTAAACCTCCTAAACTTTACAAACTTTATAAACTTAAAAAAAATGTCCAGAGAAATAGAAAGAAAATTTTTAGTGAAAGGGGAATTCAAATCTTATGTCTCCAAACAAACCAGAATAACACAGGGATACCTGTCATCAATTCCCGAACGCACGGTCAGAGTAAGGATCAAAGGGGAGAACGGCTTTATAACCATTAAAGGCATCGGTAATGCTTCCGGCGCTTCCAGATATGAATGGGAAAAGGAAATTCCGGTTGCAGAAGTGGAGCAGTTACTGGCCATCTGTGAACCCGGAGTGATCGATAAAACCCGATACCTGGTAAAATCCGGCGAGCACACTTTCGAAGTAGATGAATTCTATGGTGAAAATGAAGGGTTGGTAGTGGCTGAAGTTGAGTTGAGTGACGAAGATGAATATTTTGAAAAACCGGAATGGCTTGGAGAGGAAGTTACCGGAGATGTAAGATATTATAATTCAATGCTGATGAAAATCCCGTATACTAAATGGTAATAATTCTGACAGGTAGTCAGGAGACTGGGTTCAGACAATAAACCCAAATTAATTTGAATACGAAATAAATCAACAAATATGGACCTTGACACCACAAATAAAACGGTAGATAACCAGGAGGACAGCAACTATTTTGATCCTTTGGACATGAACAATTACAGAATTGAAAAACTGCCCAAAAGAGATCAAACGCCGTTTGAAAAATGGCTTGGTATCCTTGGTGTTCCACTGGCTATACTCGCATTTTTGCTGGTTGCATTTTACCTGAAAATTCCGTTTCTGGAAAATATTCAGCTGGAAGATGTCGTGTCGGAAAAAGCACAAAAGCATTTTGAAAAGATCGGATTGGAGGCTTTTATTCAGAGTAACATCTACATGCTGGCTATTTTCCTGGGATCCATCATCCTCTGGATCACACAGGCCATTCCCAATTATCAGACTTCTCTCATCCTGATCATTTCGCTTGTTTTGACAGGTGTTTTACCGGAAAAAGAAGCTTATGCCCAGTTGGGTCACCCGGTCATGTGGCTGAACATCATGTCTTTTGTGCTGGCCAGTATGCTGGTTCAGACAGGACTGGCAAAACGCTTTGCCCTATGGTTTATTCTCCGTTTTGGTAAAAACGCAAGCGCCATTTTCCTGAGTTTTATTTTGATCAACCTTATTTTGTCTGCTTTCATATCAGCTACTACTGCGAAAGCTGCAATTTTATTACCCATATTCATGGTAATTGCAGCGATTTACGGGGTCAGACAAGGCCAGGGACACAAAAACTTTGGAAGGAGCATTGTGCTACAGAATCTGTTGAATATCAATATTGGTGCCGGAGCTTTTGTTACCGGATCAGGCGCCAACCTCCTTGCTGCTGCCCTTATCGGCGGCGCCATTGGTGGTTCTGTTTATTTTGCAGATTGGATGTTTGCCATGCTGCCTATTATGGTCGGACTGATGCTGATCGGTTATATCCTGGCCATGAAAGTATTCTTTCCGCTCAAACCCGAAGAGAGAATCCCTCAAATCGCAGGAGGTATGGCACGTTTGAAAGAAGAGTACAAAAAATTGGGTAAAATTGACTTTCAGGAGATAAAAGCGCTTTTCATCTTTATCACCATCCTGGGATTCTGGGCAACGGACAGCATTCACGGGATCAGTGCAACAGCTGTTGCATTTGTTGGTGCGATCGTCGCGCTGCTTCCCAAAATCGGCATCATCAAATGGAACGATGTGGATATTCCCTGGCACCTGCTGCTGTTCTCCGCCGGAGCCTATACGCTGGGAGCCGGTTTGGACATCACGGATCTGCCATCCATCTCTGTGAATGCATTCTTTGACCACATCGGGATCGGTGAAGAAACGCAATTCTGGAAATTATACCTCCTGCTTACAGGCGTGATGATATTCAGCGCCCTGATCTTTCAATCCAAAACCATGCGGGCGATGATCTTTATCCCGATTGCCATCGGGGTGGCCAACAGATTTGGATTTGATGTGGTCAGCCTGGCTTTACCTGTTGCATTTATGACTGAACATGTGTATGTTTTGCCTTTCAACTCCAAACCGGCAGCCTTGCTCTATGAGACCGGGCAGTATAGTCTCACGGACACTTTCAAATTCGGATTTACCATGATGGTCATCGCCTGGTTGCTGAATATTTTCGCCGGGGAAACATGGTTCAGATTCCTCGGGATTACGCCAGAGGGTGTTTTTGGGCTTTTTTAAGCCGTACGATCTTTTAAAATGAACAATTTGACAATTATCTGATAGATAGACAATTGTCTGGTTTTTTAAATATCATTTTGATGAAAAAAATTTTTTTATTCTGTTTGACTGGTCTTTTCGTCCTGAACTTCAGTATCTGGGCATGTGAAAAGGAAACCCCGGATGTACCTGATGATAATCCGAAAGAAGACACTTTAAAAATACAGATTGTGCCTAAGATCATTGGTTTTGTTCCATACGAGGTTTCTGAATCTTCAGGGATGGTGATGACCACTCCCGGAAAGATCTGGTCACACAATGATTCTGGCGGAAAAAATGAATTGTATTGCATCGATTTTAACGGCCATGTACTGAAAACCCTTGCGATCTCCAATGCGACCAACGTGGACTGGGAAGAATTGGCTGCAGACAACCAGAAAAGAGTGTATATCGGTGATTTTGGCAACAACAACAATGTCAGAAAAGACCTGGTGATCTACCGGATCCCGGATCCAGAGACCATTTCTGGCAATGATGTTGAAGCAGAATCCATTTTTTTCAGTTTCGAAGACCAGATTGCTTTTCCTCCACCTTCTTCAGAAAGAAATTTTGATGTGGAGGCTATGGTCTGGAAAAGTGATTCTTTGTTTCTGTTCACAAAGGACAGAAGCAGTCCATTGACCGGATACACCAAAATGTATAAACTGCCGGCGTCTCCTGGAACGCATATTGCCAGATCTGCAGGCCGGTTCTATATGGGCAACACAACCACAGCAGCCAGGGTGACTGCTGCTGATATCGATCCGCAATCAGGTGATCTTGCATTGCTTGTCCAGGAAAGGTTGATTGTTTTTAGAAATTATCCGGGAAACCAGTTTTTTGACGGTAAAGTGACAGAATATCCTTTTGTGCCAACTCCGGGTCAGGTGGAAGCCATTTTTTTCTCCGGTGCAAAAACGTTGTATATGACAGAAGAGATTGCCAGTGTGGAAAATGGCAAACTTTATGAGCTTACACTGCCTTGATTTGTATAAAAAGTTTTAACAGGGTGAATGATTTTCCGGATCTGTAGTTGAAATTCAATTTTTCTGAACTGTTTAACGTTTCAAACAGTTTACTAACTGGAACTATGTTTGCCTGAAGAACCTGACAAATCTAAATTGCCTGAATTTTTTAAAGAAAATTTGTACGGAATAAACTATGATAGAAGAGTCCATAAAGATCCACGATAAATTCTCAGTTGAGCTCAAAATAGGCTATAAAGCCCGTATGAAAAAGGATATCAGTGACTTTGCACTGAATACCTGGATCTTTATTCCCAACAGTCTGGACATCAATCCAATGACCTATCAGAAAACGGATTTTTACAAGGATCTCAAATCCAATATCAGGCTGATCACCCCGGTATTTTTACTCAGGGATATCGCAGGAAAAAAGAGTTTCCCCTTGCAAATGCTGGAGACCTCATTCACGGAACTTGCTTCCAACCCTTCCCGGACACATCGTGTTGAATATGAGTACCATGTCAAAATGTTTTTGTCTATTTTCAAAAGTGCAATAAGCAAAAGTTGCAGGCATATTTCTGATAATGAATCAGTTGATGACAAAGTGTTCCTGCTACAGGAATACATGGACAGCGTACTGAAGATCACCAAAAACTACCGGTCACTGAAGAAGATCATCAATGCCCCAACCATTTCAAAGGAATTATATAATGTTTTCCTTTTTGGTGACGAATTCATGAGCAATGTCATCGAAAAAGAGAGTTTCAGGTTGCTCAGAAGTCTTGAAAAAAACAAGGATAAAGAAATCATTGAGGCCAAAGAACGGCTGATCGCATTGATCCATAACGAAATTGAATACAAGGAAACCACCGGAATACCGATCGTAGACAAAAAGGATAAAAAACGCAATCGGGAATTGATCTTCAGGATGGGTTTGCTTAAGAAATATGCTGAAAATGAGCTTTTTCTCACTACCAATAAGAAAAGAGAAGGCGTGTTGACCGAACAGATCTATTACAGTATTGCTGCCGGACTAGCCATGATTTTTGCAACAGCAGTGGCATTTTCCTTCCAGCAGAAATATGGAAACTTCACAATGCCGTTTTTTGTGGCGTTGGTCGTGAGCTATATGCTCAAAGACAGGATCAAGGAACTTGCAAGGTATTATTTTGCCCACAGGCTGGGGAAACGGTATTTTGATCATAAAACCAGGATCAGCCTGAAAGGAGAAGAGATCGGCTGGAGCAAGGAAGCAATGGATTTTGTCACCGATGAAAAATTGCCTCCGGATGTACTCCGAATACGCGACCGGTCAACTATTTTGGAGGCGCACAATAAGTCTTTCTCGGAAAAGATCATCCTGTACAGAAAACTTGTCAGGATCCGGCGCAACGAGTTGGACAACAACACACAATACAATACTTCCGGTATTCATGACATCATCAGGTACAATCTGTCCAGTCTGATCACCAAAATGGATGATCCCGAATTCCCGCTTTTTATTCCGGATGAAGAAGCCGGGTACAAAGTCATCCTGGGAGAAAGGATCTATTTTCTCAATTTGATCCTGCAGATGAAATCCGAAGAGCAACTGGATTACAAACGATATCGTGTGGTATTTAACCGCAACGGGATACAGGATATTGAGCGGTTTTGAGTACACATTGTAAACTCCTTAAACAATGCCAATAGATAATAAATAGGGAAAGTGTGTTACACTAACTTTTGAAACTTAAGTCTACTCCGAAAAGTCTAATTTGTTGATTTTCAATCGTTTTTTGCTCCAATCTACTGATGTCATTGATCAGCACAAGACTAAAGGGAAACGATTGAAGCCCAACAAAATAAAAGTCCCATTTTAGGCGTGTACTGACTGAAAACGTCAGTGGGAATTTAGGGGGCAAAGACTTTTCGGAAAAGACCCAAACATAATCTAATTTCAGAAGAAACAGAATAAATTTTTATGAAATAAAGCGGAACTATTTTTTCTTCCTTTTGAAGTCCGGTTGAGTCCCAAAGGTGAGATTCAAGGTTGAATGATAGTTTTTTAAATCAGTTGGACCAAAATCTGATATCCAGCTGGCAATTGTTCCCATGTTATAAAAGTAATCGGATCTGATACCAATAATATATCCGGGAAACTGATACTTAATACCTGCGCCTAAACTGACACCTGCATTAAACGAACTTAATGTTGTCACCTCGTTAAAAATATCAAAAAATGAATCATAAACCAGCAGGTAATCAACCCTTGGGCCAATACTAATAAATGGTACGAGTATATCTTTAACGGGATATTTATATTCAAGTAGTGTATTGAATGTCATCACATCCAGCGTACAACGATCATACCTAAATCCTGAAGGTTCTCCCCACTCATTTATCATATTCAATTTATACAGCCCACCTTTTCTGATAATGCCGACATTACTGGAAACATTGAAATGATGACTGTTAATGTATTCCAGGCCTGCCATGAACGCATGTGCAACCAGAATTTCGCTCGAAAGAATGGTGTTTTGATAAGAATCAAGGTGTTTTAGTGATGAAAAAGATGTACCCGCTTGAAACTGGATGGTTTGGGCGTTTGAAAAGTGAAAAATAGAAATCAAGCATAAAAGAATAACTGATCGTTTCATTGGAAAAAATTTAAATGATAGAATGATGAAAAAAGTAGAAATAAAATCGATAGTATGCCCTAACCTGGACGAGCCAGAACCAAAGAATAAATTGATTTAAAATCCCCCATACGGGCAAGCTCAGACGGTCAGGCTCCGAGCCGCTTCGCTACGGGGTTCACCCTGTTGGATATACATCCTACGTGGTAAATATTCTGTGTGGCTTTATTTCTAAGATCAAATTTCTTTAAAGTTCTGCCAAAAAATACTTGAATTCAATTTTTAGGAGACTAAGGAACACAAATATAACAACAAAAATTAAACGTTTTACCGAAGGAGTTATTGTTCGGATAGCTAATAGATTTTCGTCGGATCAGAGAACAGAACTATCGAGATATGATTTTAATCCTGGTATAGTTTAAGGAAAAATAATTTTGTAATGTTGGAGAAAAATCAAATTTAATTCCTTTGCAAAAATTTATGTATCAGCCTGATTGCCAGTCGGAAAGACGTATCAGGATATGCGATCTGGTTCACGGTTCCTGTTATATATAACTGCTTTTCCGGATTGGCATAGGCCATTGCACCTGACAAACCTGAATGACCAATGAGTTCCGGTATCACCCCTGTGGGGTTGAATAGCCAGGGTAGCCTGAATCTGTGAATGCCAATACCTGCTTTTACCGGATAGAAAATGGAATTCCATACTTTCAACCCTTTAATCACAGAAACCGGAAAGAACTCTCCATTGAAAAATGATTCTATGAATACCATCATTTCCGAAGATGTTGAAACTACACCACCATCAGGTCCGAATGAACTCATTGCCCCGGGAATCGGTAATTCACTGTCTTTGAAAAAAATATTTTTCGGAAGGTGATCTTCGGTTGATTTGTACAGATATGTGTGCTGCAAGCCCAATGGATGTATGATCAGTTCTTCAAAGTTTTCAGCTACAGATCTTTGGGTCAGGTTTTCCATGATTTTTCCGAGCAACTGAAAATTGGTATCGGAATAATGTGCCTTACCTTTAGTTCCGGGTATAAACAGTGGTTTCATTTTTTTACTTCGCTCAACGGCTTCAGCAAAAGTCCAGGACTGGTCTTTTCCGGATTTAAGTTCAGTTTCCAGGCTAACACCCTGAGAATCCTTATTCTGAAAATAGTCTGGAATACCGGAAGTATGTGCCAGAAGGTTTTTGAGCGTGATTTCTCCTGCGTAATCCTTTCCATTATAGTAATGTATTCCCTGCATGGTTTGCTTATCGAGGAACTTGCCGATTTTATCCTCGAGGGAAAGTATGCCTTTGGAATGAAACTGCAAGAAAATGGCTGAAACGAAAAGTTTTGTGGTACTTGCTATGAAATACGGCTGATCGTATGTGAAATTTCCAGATTGTCCGGACCACAGATCACCCTGATATTTAATACAAAATGAGGTGCCAAATACTCTTTTATGGTCTACAGCTTTTTCTAAAATGCCTTGAAGTGCTTGTTTTTGGAGGTCGTTCATTGAATAAATTAAAATTGGTTTTTTATTTCAGCTTCTATTTTATCAGTTTTCTGCGAATTTACAAAAGATAAATATCTGAGCAGAAAGTTTGTGCAAAATAATATCGGTATCAAACTTCAGTTTAATAATGGATATGAATTATGTACAAAGTTTTAAGGATTTTCCATCAGAAAAATTATGGTGCATTATTTTATGATCACCTCATCTGCAAAAATCCAGGCTTTTCCACCGTTTCCAAGATGCCATTCAGGCAATAGTCCATAATTTTTGGCTACGACACGAATATATCTTGCCTTAACGGGAAGGCCTGATGAGGTATATTCAAAATCATGGAAAATATGATCATAATTCCTGTCTTCCTTGTTGTGTCCAACAACAGCTAAAGCCTGCCAATCCTTTCCGTCTGTTGAAAAAAGATAACCAACTTCAGATGGAAGTAATATCCAGGATTGAGTTTGCTGCATACATCTTAAAGAAATGGAGCTAAACGTTGTTTCCTTGCCGAAATCAAGCATGACATCCAGATCTTCTCCCTGCCAGGCCAGCCAGTTGCCATCCCTGAAATCCATGGAGCCGCGGATCCCGTCTGTCAACCCGTAAGATCCCGGTTTGTTATAAGGGGCGTGGGGGGCATTTTTATATTCAGGCTGAATTCCGATTGCCAGATGTTCTTCGATATGGTAAATGAGGGTGCTTCCGGCTTCGCGTCCCTTCCTGAAAGGTTTCAGGTGGATCTTACCCGGTTTTGTCAGGGAAATCCGGGATTTAAAAGCTGCCTGATCTTCCTGCCTGCCTTCATAAAAATAGCGCATTTCCATATCCGGCATACCAAAATCTGCCTGAATGTTCCAGTTTTTCCTTACAGGATCAAAAGAAATGCCACATTGAAGCAGGTTTTTATCCTCAGCGCCATACAAAATTCCGTTTGCCTCCATCCATTCGTAATGTGCCTGCAATCTCTTTCTGAATGCTGCATAGCTTTCACCACGGCTCCACAACACTTCAGCAAATGCCTGCAATCGCGGATACATCATATAATCCAGGTTTTGGCTGTTGACCCACTCAGTCCATAATGGACATTCTGCCCCAAGGATATTTTCATGGTCATGAACCTCGGAAGGATCATAATGCCAGGTTTTCTCCATTGTCAGCGTTGCCGGTTTGGAATCAAAATACAGTGTTTGAATGATTTTATTCCCTTTGGCCAGCGCTTCACTTGCTTTTTCCTGACCTCTCCAGACTTCTATGATCGCATCCTGATCCATTCCGCCCTCCAGGATCTCATCCCAGCCGATCATCACCTTTCCCTTTGATTTCAAAAAACGATGGATTCTGCTTATGAAGTAACTCTGCAACCCATGTTCATCAGAAAGTCCGTTTGTCCTGATCCTGCGCTGGCAGGCCGGGCATTCAGACCACCGGGCCTTTGGCACTTCATCACCTCCGATGTGTATGTATTTCCCCGGAAAAAGGTTGATCACTTCTGTTAAAACATTTTCAAGAAAGCCATACGTTTCCTCTTGTCCGGCACAATAGACATCCTGGAATACGCCGTAATAATCCGGGACTTCCATCTTTTCTTTGGTACAACCCAAATGAGGATAAGCTGCCAGTGCTGCCCTGCAATGCCCGGGCAATTCAATTTCCGGAATGACTTCAATATTTCTATCTGCAGCATACCGGACGATATCCCGGATCTCTTCCTGCGTGTAAAAACCTCCGTGCAAACTGCCATCCGGTTTTTTCCTCCATGCTCCGATCTGAGTGAGTAAGGGATATTTTTTGATCTCTATCCGCCATCCCTGGTCTTCGGTCAGGTGCCAGTGAAAGGTGTTTATTTTATAAAGGGAAAGCATATCCAGGTGTCTTTTGATCGTATCAACCGGGAAAAAGTGCCTGCAGACATCCAGCATATTGCTTCGCCAGGAATATTTGGGTTCGTCTGTAATGCGAACACAGGGAATTTCAAACTTATCATTACTGTTGAAAAGCATCAATTGCCGAAGGGTCTGGACTGCCCAGAACTGTCCCGAAACACTCGGTGACTCGATGGTGATCTTTTTCGGTGTAATCTCCAGGTGGTAGCTTTCTGGATTGGTGGAAATGTCATCCGATAGTATGAACTCAATGGGCAGCTTTCGGTTTTCTGAAGGATGGTCAGATAGGTCCAGTCCGGTAATTTCCCTGATTTTACCACGGAAAAACGCAATACTTTTGTTTTCTTGTTCATTGGTTTTGATGTATGCTTCCTGCAGGTTGAAACTGCCCTGATTTACTTCGAGATGCACCGGTTCCGGAATTAAACTGTATCCGGATTGTGCCTGCACTGTTAGCGCTAAACACCAGATGAAGAATGAGATGAATGTTGTATGAGACATGGATGCATATTTGATTGCAAAAAACAAATGTAGTGTATATCCGTCAATGGCTTTTCAATAACAATATAGAAATTGTTTAAAAACTGACTCTTAAAGCTTGGAAACAAAACATTGAAATTTCAGTTGATGAATGAATGTAAGCAATTTCCCGTCAGATTTTTGATCATTTAAATAATCCAAACATTAGAGAATCAGGGTATTTTACAACCAGATCCTACGGAAGTCCCGCAGGGACGACAGGTGCATAACCGTATGCAAGCACAGCGCAGCTTACGGGATCCCTGGCAGCATTTCCCGAGCCCCGAAGGGGTGACATGATCTGAAGGTGAAGTATTTACCTCACTTTTCCCAATCCCGCGAATCTATCTGCAGTCCCATAGCTTGAATAAATGACCGGTACTCTTCTTCAAAAGTAATGTTTTTATGGTGATCGCGTTGGTCTTTGATATATCTGATCAGCACATCTTTCTCTTTATGACTAATTGTTAATGCGGCATACCCTTCACTCCAGGATGAGAAGTTTTCAAACCCTTTGGTTCGTTTCAACATTTTACTTGATTCTGCTTTTAGATCTCTAACAAAATCTGAAAGGGAGATCGCTGGGTGTAAGGAAAAGAGGATATGAATATGGTCTTCTATTCCATTGATCCGGTATAATTTACAATGTTTGTTTTTGATGTATCCCCAAATATATCGGTACAAGTCCTCTGAATGTGTCAAAGATAGTGTTTTCCTGCTGGATTTTGTCCTGATAATCAGATGGTAAAGTATGCTGGTGTAACTCATATAAATTCTTTTTGATGTATAATATCACCCCTTCGGGGCTTTTGAATATCTTGCTCTTTTCCGTAAGCTGCGCTATCGCTTGCTTACGGTTATTGAAATGCCGTCCTTTCAGGACTTCTTTAACAACATATTATTTTATTTTGGGTAAAAAAGTAAACAAATATACACAAATTTTTGCTTACAGACCTTTTATATCCACATTTTGATTTTATCGGAAATTTTATGATAGAGTATGCTGGTGTAACTTATATAAATTCTTTTTGATGTATAATATCACCCTTTCGGGGCTCTTGAATATCTTACT
>DDTL01000152.1:0-145 GCA_002344345.1 Saprospiraceae bacterium UBA2365 | reverse complement strand
TTTCCCAATCCCGCGAATCTATCTCAAGCCCCGTTGTTTGAATAAAAAACAGATAACAGTGTGATCTGGTTTAACTCATATAAATTCTTCGTGATGTATAATATCACCCCCTTCGGGGCTCTTGAATATCTTGCTCTTTTCCGTA
>DDTL01000192.1 GCA_002344345.1 Saprospiraceae bacterium UBA2365 | reverse complement strand
ATTATATACTGGATGAATATGTGGGTATAATCTAAGGTTTTTAATTGTGTGGTTCTTTGGGACACAAAAAGAAACGAAATTTAAAAGCATCTCAATTAATTTCCAGCCATAAGAAAATCAGCTGGTTTCGAAACAGAAACTGCTTTGTGGGTTACACAAAAACGATAAATTAAATGCATTTGTTAATGGATTGTTAATTACATTTTAACATATTGAAAAGCCCTTTTTTTACCAGATTCATTGCCTCTGCTTTGGAAAAAAAATGATTAAACAAAAGCCTATACCATTTTATATTACTATGCTTCTTATTATTTCTGGCTATATGGATTCTATGATGAAAATACTGAGGGTGCAAACGCGTAACACCTTTCCCGTCTTAATTATATAATATCCGCATTATGAAAAATAAGTGAATATTTTTAACACAGACATTACGCAGCATCGACTTTATTTTGCAGCCCGACTTTTTATAATTTCAATTTTCGGATCTCTTTTTTTCTCTTCATCATTTTACGAATCCAGTTGGGAACAATGATCACACCGGCAAAAAGATATGAATAATAACTGATCATCCTCCATACCAATGCGATGAGCAGAGCTACCCCGATCGGCACAAAGTCAGAGTACATTCCTCCAAACATTATTTCTGAAAATCCTGAAGCGCCTGGTGTCGGCGTAAAAGCTGTCTGAACATAAATTCCTACATTTCTTCCAAATAAAACCAATTGAGAATAGGGATCCATACCTGTTCCTGAAATCAAAGCGATGATGATAAAGTTGATCAGACTAAAACGCAGGATCCAGGCAATGGCTGTAGCCAATAATACATTCAGGTGATAATTCCATTTTTTATGTGATAATTCGTGTGATGCAACGATCACCCCGTCACCTGTCTGGATCAAAGTGTCCTTGTATTTTGCCAACCATTTGATCCTGCTTAAATAGCAGATCGCTTGTTTGATCTTTTTTGGATTGATAAATAAGCCATAAAAAAAGAAAAAACCATAAGCTGCCATAAACACCAGTATACCGATAAAAGAATATATGTAATTACCCATTTCTCTGGCATTTACCGCGTCTGGTCCAACGATGGATGCGCCGGCAAAAGTAAATAAAAGGATCACTGCCAAAAGTAAAAATGCGGTATCCACGACCACAGAATACAATATTATCGTAATGGATTTCGAAGATTTTATCTGTTCCTGTGCTAAAATATAGGTCGCAACAGCTGTTCCGCCAAAACTTGTAGGTGAAACGGCTGAGGCAAACTCCCAGATGAAAATCACTTCGATGGCTTTTCTGAAACTAAAATGATTTTCTGAGAAAAGAACCAGCCTCCATGACAAAGCCAAATGTCGCAGGACATATACTAAAACGGCTATTCCCGACCAGATAAAAACGCTGAAATGCCAGTCTATTTTTCTGATCTCGTCAAAATCAAACTGTTTCCACATCAAATAACCAACTACCAACAACCCCAACAATATAGGGATGACGATTTTCATTTTATTGACAGACTTCAAAACAGAATGATCGTGATGATCTTCATGCAAATCAATATCAGCAGGTTTTTCTTTCTTCCTGTTCTTTAATTTCATTCTTCTTTTTTCTCAAAAAATACAAATTGAGCGCCCAGATCACTTAACAACAAGAGACAAACATGGTGCTCATGTTGTTTGTAAAGCTGCCTGAATTCATCTACTTTCAATTGGTCAACGATTCCCTTGCTCACAAATTCTTCCAGGGTTGAAGCATTGATCAACCAGTCACCGGGTAATTTTTGCCTGATTTCCAACGGCACTCCAAGCTGGATTTCCTGCTTGTGAATCACCATAATAGGATACTTACTGATACCCTCCTCCACGATCATTTGCCCGGCTTTATCCAACAAACCTAAGTAATTTCTCAATTGCTCCTTGATCAGCAGAATGTCTTCTGTTTTTGACATCAAAAAATCAATTTTCTATGATCCAAGCAAATCTTTTAATATACGGGCTATTGTCGCATTTTCTGCTCTTCCGGCAAAAGCCTTACCTGCAAGTGCCATGACTTTACCCATGTCCTTCATGGATGTAGCGCCTACCTGTGAGATCAACCCTGACATCATGTCCCTGATCTCTTGTTCACTCAACTGAACAGGCAGATACCTGCTGATCACAGCGATTTCTTCCTCTTCAACTTTTGCCAGATCATCTCTTTTCTGTTGTTGATAAACTGCCAGTGAATCTTTCCTTTGCTTGACCAGTTTCTGAAGCATTTTGATTTCGGCTTCCTGGTCAATCTCCTGGCCGCTGCCATCAGTTTTCAACAATAAAATAGCCGATTTGACTGCCCGTATACCCCGTAAGGCCACCTGATCTTTAGCTTTCATAGCTTCTTTCAGATCCTCATTAATTCTTTGTTCAAGACTCATTTTGTCTAATTTTACTGATCATATTGGTTAATTCGATAAAATCCTCCACACTCAATGTTTCAGGACGTTTACTAAAAACGTCCTGCTGAAGGATTTCATTGTCAGGAATAAAAACTTTTAATGTATTCCTCAGCATTTTTCTCCTCATGGAAAATGCCTGCGCCACTACCTGTTTAAAAAGGCGTTCGTCACAGCCCAGTTGTGTTCTTTCCAGTCTGTCCAGACGTATCACTGCGGAATTCACTTTTGGAGCCGGCACAAATGCACCCGGAGCTACATTGAACAGCATTTTACCTTTGTAAAATGCCTGAACCATCACGCTGATCCTGCCATATACCTTTGAGCCGGGAGGTGCAATGACCCTGTCAGCCATTTCTTTCTGGAACATACCGATTAAATGCGGAATTCGCTGTTTTTGCTCCAACATCCTGATGAGTATCTGAGAAGATATGTTGTATGGAAAATTCCCAAACAAAACCATCTCCTTTCCAGGAAATACCTCCCTGAAATCAAGTTTCAGAAAGTCTTTGAAAAGCACTTTCTCTTCTACACCCGGGAAAATGGCATGCAAAGCTTCAATCATATCAAGATCAGCCTCCACAGCCAGAAAATCTTCATACTTTTCCCAAAAAAATTTGGTCAGTACACCTTTACCAGGACCAATTTCCAGCAATGCAAGCCCTGAAGCCAATGATTCAACAGCCTGAACAATCCGTTGTGCTGTTTGCTCATTGTGCAAAAAATGCTGCCCATATGACTTCTTTGCTTTCAATTCTGTAAATTATTCCCTGATGCTAATATCTGTATGTATCAGGTTTAAAGGGTCCCTCTTTGGACACTCCTATATATTTTGCCTGTTCTTCTGTCAATTCTTCCAATTCAACACCCAGTTTATCCAGATGCAGACGGGCAACTTTTTCATCCAGAATTTTTGGAAGTACATATACCTTATTTTGGTATTTTTCGCAGTTTTGCCACAGTTCCATCTGTGCCAACGTCTGATTGGTAAAGGAATTGGACATAACGAATGAAGGATGTCCTGTTCCGCAACCTAAATTTACCAACCTGCCTTCTGCAAGCAAAATAATGCTCTTGCCTTCAATCTGGTATAAATCCACCTGTGGTTTAATGTTGATTTTTGTATGTCCATAATGCTCATTTAACCAGCCGACCTGGATTTCATTGTCAAAATGGCCGATATTGGCAAGAATGGCTTTGTCCTTCATCATAGGGAAATGCTTACCTTTGATGATGTTGCAATTTCCGGTGGCGGTAACAATGATATCGGCTTTGTGGATGACAGTTTCTATTCTTTTCACTTCATAACCATCCATCGCTGCCTGTAGAGCACATATTGGATCAATTTCACTCACGACGACCCTGCATCCTGCTGATCTCAGTGAGGCTGAAGTTCCTTTCCCGACATCTCCATATCCGGCTACCAAAGCGATTTTGCCGGCCATCATGATATCTGTAGCCCTTCTGATTGAATCTACTGCCGATTCCCGGCAACCATATTTATTGTCAAATTTCGATTTTGTGACCGAATCATTGACATTAAAGGCCGGAATGGGCAGTGTCCCGTTTTGTTCCCTTTCATAAAGACGGTGAACACCTGTAGTGGTCTCTTCACTCAGGCCTTTGATCCCTTTGGCTAATTCCGGGTATTGGTCTAACACAACATTGGTCAGATCACCACCATCATCCAGTATCAAATTCAACGGCGCATCACCTTCAAAGGCATGCAGTGTTTTTTCGATGCACCACCAAAACTCTTCCTCCGTCATTCCTTTCCATGCAAAAACTGGAATTCCCTTTGCAGCAATTGCGGCAGCGGCATGATCCTGAGTAGAAAAAATATTGCATGAAGACCAGGAAACTTCTGCGCCCAATTCAACGAGGGTCTCAATCAACACAGCAGTTTGAATCGTCATATGCAGACAACCTGCTATCCTTGCTCCTTTGAGTGGTTTGGATGGCCCGAATTCTTCTCTGAGTGCCATAAGGCCCGGCATTTCTGCTTCGGCAAGTTCAATTTCTTTCCTACCCCAATCGGCTAAAGAAATGTCTTTTACTTTATAATTTGTCATTGTAATATTTTAATCTTCAAAGTACTCAATCTCTGATTTTACCAAAGCAAAACGTCTGAACATGTCCGTCACCCCGCAATATTTTGTCAGAGAAAGGTTGATCGCTTTTTCTAATTTGTCCTTTTTCAACTCTTTTCCCCAAAACTGATAAGTGATCGTTACCTGATCGTAATATTTTGGATGCTCTTCGGTCAGTTCACCCTTGATCAATACCCTGAAATCATCCGGCACTGCATTCATTTTCTGAAACAAAGATGCAACATCCATTGCAGTACAACCGGCCAGCGCTGTCAGCATCAATGCTTTAGGCCTTACCCCTTTTCCTTCTCCGCCTACATCCTCTGAAGCATCCAGCATCACTGTACCTCCCAAGCCTGCAGATTCAAAAGCCATTTTCCCTTTCCATGAACATTTGACCTCGTTTGTCATACTATTTACATTTATTCTGTTTAATAAAACCGCAAATATACGATTCTTTATTGTCAAAACCGGTCGGACCATTTTATTATCCTTAAAATAATGAAAGGGTTTGATCCATCATTGTAGGTCATAAACAGCACTGTCACATAAAGGTTTTGAGTCCGGCCATTTTAATTTTTTTTAGCCAACTGCAATTTTACCGGACAATTTCTTATTTTAGCCCTCCAAAACTTTAAAAACAGGTTTATGATTATAGCTGTCAATACCAGGTTACTGCTGGAAAACACTATGGAAGGTATAGCCAGATATAATTATGAATCCCTTAAAAGGATGGTAGCTGCACACCCTGAAGATGATTTCTATTTCATTTTTGACCGCCCGTACAGTAAAAAATTTGTATTGGGAGATAATGTACATCCGATCGTATTGTTTCCTCCAACCAGACATCCTGTTCTGATGATCTATTGGTTTGAATGCGCTGTTTACAAACTGTTGAAAAAGCTTCAACCAGACGTATTTCTATCAGGCGATACCTATCTGAGTCTGCGTTCCAAAATACCCACTTTGCTGGTGAGCCATGACCTGGCTTATTTGCATTATCCAGATCATATTCCACTCTCACACCGTTTATATTATCGGTATTTCTTTCCCAAATTCCACCGAAAAGCCACAGAGATCATTGCTGTTTCACAATTCACCAAAAACGATATAATTCGTCAATACGGGATTTCCGGGGACAGGATAACTGTGGCTTATAATGCGGGAAACGGTCATTTTTTCCCGATACCAGAGTCCACTCAAATTGAGATCAGAAGGAATTTTACGGAAGGCAAACCATATTTTGTGTACCTGGGCTCTATTCATCCGAGAAAAAATATAGAAAATCTGATCAAAGGTTTTGAGCAATTCAAATCAGCTTATCGAACAGATCATAAATTGGTTATTTTAGGCCGGCTTGCCTGGAATACTGCTACTTTCCTCAAAACCTGGAATCAATCACCATTCAAACAGGATATCATCCAGACACAGATACCAAGAAAAGATCTTCCCAGATATATTGGAAGCGCTGAGGCATTGTGTTATGTTTCATTGTTTGAAGGATTTGGTATTCCAATACTCGAAGGATTTGAAGCCGGTGTGCCCGTGATCACTTCCAATGTGAGCAGCATGCCCGAAGTTGCTGGTAATGCTGCACTGCTGGTTGATCCGCACGATCCTGAAAGCATTAAATCAGCCATGCACCAGATTGCCACATCTCCCGAACTCAGGAAAAATCTGGTGGAAAAGGGTTTCCAAAGATCAATGGACTTCCGCTGGGAAAAAACTGCGGAGATCCTGCATGAAAAACTGGTTAAAATAGCCAGTATCCGGATAGAATAACCACATTTCGCTGAATAAAATAATGATTTTACTCCTTTACCAACCGACCAACCCTCAACTTTTTGTCCGGGTCCATACCTAATACAATATAACTTCCTGGAGTTAAAGCCTGAATATCAGCAGACATGATCTCACTGCCGACTTTACCCAACTGGTTATGTACAATCAGACCCTGCATGGTGTAGATCTCCAGTTTGAGCAATGGCTGGTCAAAATATATCCTGTCTTTGGAAGGATTTGGAAAAAAACGGATTTCATTGAAGTCTTCCATTTTGGAAACATTCTCTGTTTCCACAGGACTCATCGGTGTTTTCCAATCCATTTCCATCGTTGAGAATAACCGGTAATCACCGGGTTCGAGCGTGATGATCATATTGGAATTGGTCACATCAGTTGTGGTACGGGAAAAATATTCATACCAAACACCCAGTTGGGGCATGAGCAAACTTGTAGTTTTTGGCACAACATCAAAATTACCTACAGCAAAAACATGATGATCCCCCAAAGACATACGATACTGCTTCACTGAACCCGCAAGACTGTAGGTAAGATTACCTTTTGAAAAAACATCATAGGTGTTTTTAAGATGGATCATGTTGGACATAATCCTGTATATATTTCTGAGATACGCGATCTCATAATACGCCCACAAAACAGGTTTCTCACAAACCCGGCAATCAAAATCAATTGAAATATCATATCCAAGCTCTTCAAACATCCACATCATTTTTGGTCCGGGAAGCGGAAAAAAGAATAAACTGTTCAGCCCGACACGATGTGATGCCGTTTCAGGGTTTTTAGTGCTGTAGGAACCGGAAGCATTCCCCCATTGCTTGATCTTATACATTTGTCTTTCTTCGTCATGACTTTCCATATAGCCGACAAGGTGTGCCTTGCTCCAGCCTCTCGAAGTGTGCAAAACACGCGTAACATCCGATTTATTGCTGGTGTGATAACCCATCGCAGCTTCTGCATAGGGAATGTCCATCCTTCCCCACAAAAGTATACCATACTCTGCCAACTCTTTTTCTTCAGCATTGTCTGACAAATGTTCAAAAATGACAATAGCATCCGGATTTCTATTCCAGATCTGATCGGCCATTCTTTTAAGCAGACGAATGCGGTCCGCATCGTACAAACTACCCCAGGAATCATTGCTGCCTTTGATATTATTGCCAAAGCCTTTGGTAAAATCAAACCTGAACCCGTCGATGTTATATTCGCTCATCCAGAATGCATTGATACTATCCACCAATTCCTGGGTATACAAGCTTTCATGATTGAAATCATAACCCCAGTGGGCATCCGGATTGGTAAAATTATGCTCACGGTTGTACCATGGATTATTCAAGGCAGGCTTGCCACCATCAAAATACATCTGGACAAATGGACTTTGTCCGAAACTGTGATTCAGCACCATGTCGATCACCACCGCAATTCCGCGCTTGTGACATTCATCCACAAGTCTTTTTAATTCATTTTTAGGACCATAATACTTGTCCGGAGCAAAATAAAAGGAAGGATTATAGCCCCAGGATGAGTTTCCTTCAAATTCGTTGACCGGCATCAGTTCCAAAACATTGATACCCAATGAATCCAGATAATCGAGTTTGTCTATAACGGCAGTATAGCTGTGATCCTCATGAAAATCCCTGATCAAAAGCTCATATATGACCAGATTGGTTTTGTCAGGTGCTTCAAATTCAGGTACTTCCCATGCATAGGGAACTTGTCCTGTTTGAAAAACAGCTGCCAACCCTGCGGTTTTACCGCTTGGATATTCAACCAGGCCAGGGTAGACTGTTGACGATATGTTTTTATCCTGAAAAGGATCGGATACCTGTTCCGTGTATGGATCAGCAATGAGCAATGCTCCATCGATCAGGTACTGATAAACATAGGATTTGCCAGGGGTAAGCCCATCGATCTCCAACCAGTAAAAATCTCCGTCCCTGTTCATTTGCCAGGCATTCTGAGGCCTCCATTCATTGAAATCCCCCAGAACATAAACATACTCCTTTTCGGGTGCCCAAAGTACCAGGGCAACCTGCGAATCTGAAAGATAATTGATCCCTTTTTTATAGTGCACCGGCATAGGGATCAAAGCTGCTTCTTCCCTGATGCAGATATAAACCGTATCGGCAATAGTATCTGCCTGGTAAACTCCCTGTGCAATCGCCATATAATCTCCAGGCTCATTGAACACTGAAAGATGATCAAGTGTCTTTCCCTGGGTTTCGGCCACCAACAAGTCGTTGATCCATAAAGTCAGATCAGCATCATAACTTGAAGAAACACGGAAGTCAACGGATTGACCAGGTTCGGCCAGCGTATTATTCTGCGGCAAATCAAATTTCACGATAAAACCTTCCTTGAAAACATTGACAAAAATATCTGTTCCTCCGGTGTCTTTTCCTTCTTTTGAACTGTCAGAGCTCCTGAACACAAAAGCCATTTTAAGGATTTCATCCTGTGCAGGCACTCCGTAATAGGATCTTATGGAAGGGCCTATATGCAACTGATACAGATCTGTTCCGATCCGGGTAAGTTTGGTTGCCGGAGTGTTTTGTCCCCAGTTGGTTTTCACATATTTCCAGTCAGAACCACCGGAGCTTTTGTCGGTGATCACACCGGTATGGGCATATACATCTCCCGAATAACCCTTTAACCCGGCTGTGCCTCTGGTTGCATCAAAAATAATAGTAACAGCCTGGCTTTCAACAGGAATTGAGGGCTCTGTCACAATGATCTGGGCAAAAATATTTTGGATGACCAATAAAAAAAATGCCAATAAAATATTCAGTTTCATGCTGATGGTTTTAGATATCATTTAGTAGTGCAAATCTGAGGCCTCTTGAATTGTCCTTTATAAAAACTCTAAAAATACGTTTTTTTTATTAACAAGCAAAACGGTGATATCGTTGTGGAGACCATTAAAAAAATGTGAGAATGTCTATATTTAGGCTGGTGTGGCAATATACAGTCCAAAGCTTTTAAAAATCATTCCTCCAACTTCAATATCAATGAACCCGATTTTTCAATATCCAGATCTGCAAACGCTTGATCACCATTTACGGTCAGCGTGAAAACGTGATGATTACCCAATTGGTCTGAAAGCCGATAACTTCCCGGTTTCAAATCCCAGATTTTTACCAGTCCTATATATAATGACAAACGAAAATGATACCCATTATACTTGTCAAAATTACACACGATAAGCAGCTTCTCTTCCACACCAAATCTCGCAAAAACATAAAGTTTTTCCCATTTATGGCCTGGATCCAGTTGTGCATTATGCCTGTGAAGGTCGTAAAACCGGCCTTGCAAGGCTTCACTGTCCAGGCAAAACCGCAATAATGTTCTGTAGCTTTCCCTCAATTCCCGGCTTTGCATGGAGAGCAGACCTCCGTCAAACTTTCCCCCATTCACCCATTCACGGATCTTCGGGACCCGGATATAATCGAAGATACTTGTCTTACCGGGACCGCCAAATCCTGCTGCATCAAGCCCCGCTTCCCCGGTTTCCTGACCAAAATATACCATGAGAGCTCCCTGGTCCAGGCACGCTGAGATCACCATGGCAGGTAAAGCGGATCTTGCATCAGCCAAAAAAGAATGTCCGGCGATCCTGTCTTCATCATGATTTTCCATGAAATGCAGCAGCCGGTCTGAATATTGGTATAGCTTGTCTGTAACCGGAAAAATGTCATGACAGGTGGCATTTCCTGTTAAAATGTTTTTCAAGGTATCATACAGGTCGACTTTATCATAAAGCAGATCCATTTTAGCCTTGAACAGGAAATCATGGTACAAATGAGGCTGATATACCTCTGCGATCAGCAATGCATCCGGATAAAAGTGTTTGATGGCAGCATTGAGATAACTCCAAAAAGGAACCGGAACCATTTCAGCCATGTCAAAACGAAAACCGTCCACGCCTTTTCCCAACCAAAATAGGGCGATTTCTTTCATTTTTTTCCATGTATCGGGCACTTCTTCCTGTTTCAGCCAGAATTCGTATTGTGATTTCGCATCCTTTTCAGCAAAATCATCAGGCAGAAGCGGAAAATCATGACTTCCGTCAGGCCTGACCCCGTAATTCAGCTTTACCGTTTCGTACCAGTCATAAAAACCTGGACGGTGATGTCTGCAGTCATTTCCGGTCCATTTTGCCGGGAATTCAACATATTCTCCCAACTCAACCGGCCAGGGTCGCCCGCCAAGAGGTTGATATCCATTTTCCCATTCCGGTAATTCAAAGGCTTTTTCCGGAACGTAATAAAAGTTATTGTTGCGGTGGTACTCAAGCGAAGTATCATCTGATTGGCCGAAATCATCTGTACCGGCAGGTTTTCCAATGGAATGGTAATGTCTTGCAACATGGTTGGGTACGATGTCGATGATAACGCTCAGCCCCGCTTCGTGCGTTATGCGTACAAGTTGCTCAAACTCTTCCATTCTGCGACCGGGTTCATCAGCCAGATCCGGATCAACATTGTAATAATCCTTGATCGCATACGGTGATCCTGCTCTCCCTTTTACTACTGCAGGATGGTCATGGGTAATCCCGTATGCTGAATAATCCCGGATGACCGCATGATGTAAAATGCCGGTATACCAGATATGGCTGATACCCAGATCCCGGATAGCTTCCAATGCTTTCGTAGAAAAATCACTCATTTTCCCGACCCCGTTTTCCTCAATGGTTCCCCAGGGAATGAATTTTTCTTCCTGAATACCAAACAGTCGGGTCAAAACCTGATATATGATGATTTTTTGTTTTTTCATGGCTGAAAAAGCAATTGATATTCCTTTTGACGCATGGGTTCAAACATTTCCTGAATACTTTCTGCTAAAATCCGAGTATGAGTTTGGCAATTGAGAAATAGATCAGGATCCCTAAAATATCGTTGCTCGTGGTAATGAATGGCCCGGTGGCCAATGCAGGATCTATCCCGTATTTGTTGAGCGTGATCGGAACAAAGGTGCCGATGAGGGAAGCGATGACGATCACCGATATCAGCGCAATGGATACAGTTATTGCTACTGTGAAATCCGCCCCGATAAGGAAATAACTGCTTAACATTAAAAGCAATGCGAGTACCATTCCATTCATCAGGCTCAGACTGAACTCTTTAAGTAACCGGTTGAACAAAGATCCACTCAGACTGTTATTGGCTAAACCCTGGACGATGATCGCTGAAGACTGTACACCAACATTTCCCGCCATTGCCGCGATGAGCGGAGTAAAGAAAAACAAAACAGGGAATTTATCAAGCGCCGCATCAAAACTTCCGGACACCTTCACCACTACCAGACTACCCAATAATGCAAGAAACAGCCAGGGAAAGCGCGCTTTGGTCAGTTGAAAAATAGTGTCATCTGCTTCAACGTCCTGAGAGATACCAGCCGCCATCTGGTAGTCTTTATCAGCCTCATCCTTGATCACATCCACAATATCATCAATAGTGACTATACCAACAAGCGTACCGAGTTCATCGAGCACAGGAATGGCTTCAAGGTCATACTTTTGCATGATTCGTGCGACTTCTACATCTTCGGTATCTACCTTTACAGATTTAACATCCTTGATGTATACATCCTTGACGGGAGACCTGAGATTAGTGGTAAGCAAACTGCGTAAAGACAATCTTCCGACCAGTTTGTCGTTATCATCCACCACATATATAGCATGGACTTTTTTTACATTCTGAGCCTGGTGTCTCATTTCTTTGGTGCAGTCCACCACAGGCCAGTTCTCATTCACCTTAATAAATTCTTTAGCCATCAAACCACCGGCTGTCTGGTGATCATATCGGAGTAATTCGATGACATCCTTTGCAAAATCCTCATCCTCGATCTCCTGGATTACCTCATGCTTGATGTTTTGAGGCAATTCGGAAATAATATCTGCTGCATCGTCCGAACTCAATTCATCCAGCTCATCTGCTATTTCTTCAGGAGATAAATTGGAAAGGATGGACTCCCTTAGATCCTCATCCAGTTCAAGCAGAACCTCTGCCGAATTATCAGGATCCATGATACTGAAAATATAATCAGCTTCTTCGGGTTCGAGCTTATCCATCAATTCCGCGATATCCGCAGAGTGCATTTCGGTCAGCAAGTCATTTAATTTGTCAACCTCTTTCAGCTCGATCAGTTTCCTGAAATCTTCCAGACTTGGGTTTTCGGCTATGAATTCCATACAAATCGGTTTGCGTGTTGAAGAATGAACAAAGTTAATTAAATAAAATGTCTAACCGTTAAAACAGTACGTCTAAAACCCAAAAAATAAAATCTCCATACTAATTTTAATATGCCAGATGAAATGAGTATTTTGCGTTCGCAAAAAATGAATTCCGCCATAGCGGGGGAAGCAAATACCAATTGAAAGTATAATTTTTAATTTAGAATTTACCAAAATGGAGAAATCGGACCAAAACAAAAAAGGATTCAGGTCATTTTCAAAAAATTTCTGGACTGTGATCATCATGGAATTTTTTGAAAGGGGATCATATTATGGGGTAATGTCTGTCTTATCTGTCTATCTGGTTTTAAACGTTGATGACGGAGGGCTTGGCTTTTCAAAAGAAAGTGTTGGGGTCATTAAAAGTACGATTACGCCTTTGCTCTATCTTTTACCCATCATTTCCGGTGCAATAGCAGACAGATTTGGTTATCGCAGGGTGTTGATGTTTGCTTTCGCCATCATGAGTCTTGGATATTTTCTAACCAGCACAGTCACCAGTTATGGACTTGTATTTCTTAGTCTTCTGTTGATGGTATTAGGTGCCGGTTTCTTTAAACCTCTCATTTCCGGTACCATAGCGAGAGAAACAGATGAAAGCAACAGTACTTTGGGCTTCGGAATCTTCTATTGGAGTATCAACCTGGGAGCATTTATTTTCCCCCTGATCCTGGTACCTTATCTCAAAGGAATATCATGGTCCTATATTTTCATCATGGCCTCCATTGGAACAGGGTGGCTTTTACTGCTCAATTTATTTGTATATAAAGAGCCTGCTAAACCAGAGAGCAAAAAAAGTATCCTTGAAGTCCTGAAAGGTATTGTTCTGGTACTAAAAGACTACCGTTTTGTGATCATGATCGTGATCTATTCCATGTTCTGGATTTTGTATTTCCAGATGTTCGACACAGTATTGTGGTACCTGACAGAACACGTGGATATGACGCCGGTCAACAAGGCTGTCAACAGCTTTCTTTCTCTGTTTACAGAAAATCCCGGCTGGCAATTCGACCCCGAACACGTTACCGTATTGAATGCCGGAACCATCATTGCTTTGCAACTCATTATATCAAGCATCGTTAAAAACTTCAAGGCATTACCAACCATGATCTTCGGGATTGGATTGGGAACCATCGGTATGGGTATTCTGGCCATTTCCATGGAATCATGGGTATTCATTGCGGGTATCATGATATTCTCCATCGGTGAAATGACCGCTCACCCAAAATTCATCAGCTACGTTGGGCTGATCGCCCCTCCGGATAAAAAAGCATTATACCTGGGTTATTCTTTCCTATATGGAGTGATCGGTAGCGGTGTCGGGGGTATCCTGGGCGCAACGTTGTATGTGAAGTTTGTCGATGGGATGAATCGCCCTGACCTATTGTGGTTGATCTTCACAGGTATCGGAGTTGTAGCCATCATTTCCATGCTGTTGTATAACCGTTTTCTGGCGCCAAAAAGGTGAGCATGGACATATTGTTTACAGGTTGATACAGTTCATTTCCTGCTTGTTGTTATATTCTTTTCAATGAATATGATACAATCGCAATGTACTGTGAATTTCAAAGTTAATAAACAGGATCTGCCATTTATCATGCAAAACCTTGCTTTGTAAAGGTATGATCTATTGACATCTGAAGGATTTAGATATAAATTTGTAGATGGACTCAATTTCCAGATTATTTGAAAAGTATAAATGGGAATTGAAACATTTCGCTATGACTAAATCCAACCAAAATGAAAAATATCCGCTTTTCTTTACTTACCCTTACCTTACTTTTTGGTTTCATAATCAGGTTGGCTGCCCAGCAGGATTTCCTGAGTATTGAACCAGCTTTTCACTTCGGCGGGAATGTCACTTCTGCGGTTTTCGGGGACCAATTCGGATACCTGGCCCAAGGGAGCTACCTTACCATTCTTGACATGAGTACCCAGCCATTCGCTCAGGTAGGATACCTGGATATTGAGGATAACCCTACTGATATGTTGATCACCAATAATCATCTCATAACGATTGGTACCGGTTTACATTTCTTCAACCTTGCCGATCCTGTAAGCCCGGTATTAGTTTCCACGATGGAATTGGAAACTGGACTGTTACCTCAATTGGATGTTCAGGATAATTATATTTTCGCAGCTACCCATGACAAAGGTATTATGATCATCGATGTATCGGATTTTGGGTCACCTGTCCTGACTGGTTTTTATTTGAACGGGAATAATCTTTCCGATGTAATGGCTTCGGGCGACTACCTCTATGCACTGGATAATACAAATAACCAATTGCTGATCATTGATAAAAAAAATCCTTCAGCTCCTTTTTTGTCTGGCCATTGTGCCATCAACAGCAGGTCTTCTTCCCTTTTTATCCAGGACAATCTTGCCTTGGTCTCAGTTACTTCAGGGGCTAATTCCGGCCTGAAATTATTTAATATTACCAATAAAACCAATCCGACACAAGTCGGTTTTATTGGAACAAAGCATACGATAGGTAACACCACACATACCGACTTTCCCAGAAAAGTTGTCGCGCAAGGATCCATGGCCTTTGTGGCTTGTTCAGGTAAAACGTCCTTATATATATTTGAAGTGATTGATCCGGCCCATCCGGTCGAATTGAAATATTACATCATGTATCCAGATAGTGAAGGAGTTCCCTGCTCCCTCCAAAGTGATGGCCAGTATTTATTCTTTAGTTCGTCGTGGTCAGGCAAAAGTGTTCGGAAACTGGATCTATCAGAAACTTATAATCCTATGGAAGTCAATCAATATGAAAGTCCTCATAGCCCAACGTGGATACAGAGTTATGAAGATCGGTTATATATTGCGGATATGGGACGATTCTGGATTTATGGAATGGAAGATATTAATCACCCTGAAATGCTGGTTTCTTTTCCGGCCTGGAGCAGATTCGTCCAGTTCCTGATTAAAGGTGAAATACTTTACGGCATCCGGAATGACACGCTTTTCGTCTTAAGACTAACCAATACTGATGAACCTTTTTTGATCCGATCCATTAAACATGGATTCAGGATCGGTGAATTGCTTGAAGATGGCAACCTGCTTTTTACCAGGCAAGCCCTGGAGCCCAACCGGATCAATGTATTCAGTATTTCAACACCTGAGGATCCGGTTAAACTTTCTCAATTTGATCTTCCGGGAAAAGGGCAGGGGCTGACCTATGCTTCAGAAAGCAAAATCCTGTATTCCGGTTATTTCAACAACACCACCACTAAAGGTATGGTACTGTATGATCTTTCCGATCCTGCAAATCCTACCCTTGTTCGTCAAATACAGTCAGGAGTGTTTCCTGTATCATTGGTCCTCGTAGGAGATGAAATTTTCCTGGGAGGCAATGCAGACATGATCGATAATGAACAATGGAAAATCGAACGTTATGATGTAGCCGAACCTTATAACCCGGTGCTGGTGGAGCAATTTACAAACGAAGGGGAAATCTGGGACCTTGAATTTCAGGATGGCTTCTTGTTTGCAGGTGTTCCCGGAAATACCATCTATGGTCTTTCAATAGCAGGTCTCATCCAGAAGTTGACTGGATGTCCATCACCGGGAACGCGACAAATTTCCATTTCACCTCCCAATATGATCAGCTATACCGGCTATGGAGCTTCTGTTGATGGATATGGATATTTATATCAAACCAACCCCGAATCTCCTGTTGTTGGAACCTATGGCATGGTCATTCAGAAAATCGAATGGCCTATCCCTGAACCGTGCTGCCTGTCCACCGTGGTGCGCCCGGAAATTGCAGGTACACCCGGAAAACCTTTTGATTGTAAAAGTACTCCTTCCTGTGTTAGTTCCACTTGCGGAGGAGAACAAGAGGTGCAAGCCACCCCGGGTTCAGAATGGGTATTTATGAATTGGTCTGGTGCAGCAGATGGTACTGATCCCCAAACCAAAGCTACATTAAACGGAAAACTTGGCTGCCCGGCTTGTGCAGATCATATCGCCTATGCACATTTTACACCCTGGCTTAAAAATACAGGCGGTGGTTCATTGTGGAATTGTCCTTTCGAATCAGAAGAAGAAGTCGTTGCATTGACTTTTACCCTTCAGGCAAGCGAAGCAGACAATTGGCTGGTTGAGGGTATACGGGTAAACATTTCGGGTGACGACGAACTCAGCCAGTACATCAAAAAAGCCCGCCTGAAATGGACTGCCGAAGAAGAAAAAGACCATTCAGGTAGCGGTTCGATCAGCTTCACAACATCCGGATTGACGATTGAAGCCGGAAAAAGCCAGCAATTCACACTATATCTGACTTTTAAGCCAACCACCGCTATTAAATGTCCGGCAGAAGCAAAGAAGATCAGTATCGAAGTATCAGATTCAGATATCCAGGCGTCGGCAATGGTATATTCTCCGGGACAAGCACTTGGAACTGCAACCGGTACCATAACCGTAGGCTGTGTACGAAACATTTCCAAGAACCTGGTCTATGAAAGCATCAGTGAAGCCGTGGAGGATGCCGAAGATGAACAGGAAATATGGGTATGCCCCGGAGATTATGAAGAAAACGTAACAGTGGATAAAGAAAAACTGAAACTGAAATCCGTAGACGGGCCAACCAAAACATATGTATTGGCCGTTCAAAACGATCAACCGGGTCTTTCACTGAAAGCCAACGGCATCACCATCGAGGGATTCAGCATCCGTAATGCTACAAAATCCTACGGGATCCACGTTTACGGCAGCACCATTTCAGAAAGCAAACTGATCAATAACCGGCTCACTAACAATAAACTGGGTATTTATCTGCAGGACGCCCTTAAGACCATTGTTAACCAGTGCTCGGTATTTGAAAATAAAGAATCCGGTCTGTATGCCCTGAATTCTTTGGAAACCAATATTGCTAATTGTTCTTTTTATTCCAATGAACATCACGGGTTGTTTTTCGAGCAATGTGCTGAGAATGAGCAAGCTCATTCATTCATCAGTCAAAGCTCCTTAAGGGAAAACAAGCTTAACGGAATATTCCTGAAAAACTGCAAATATCCGATCATCGATAACAACATAAGTATTTCCAGAAACGATTCAGCAGGCGTCCGGATCGAAGATTGCGAACATATCATTGTGAAAAACAATCCGATCGTTGGAGAAAATAAGGAAGGTGTGATCTTGGTGAACAGTAAATCCTGTGAAGTAATCGATAACCAGATCCGGGAAAACCTGGAAACAGGAATTGTGGTAAAGAATTGTCAATCCTCCAACGAAACAGAAGGCAATACCATTTCCGGAAACATATTGTCGGGTAACCGGCTGGCTGAAAAACAAAAACAAGGGATTGCAGTGCTCAACTCCCATTATACCACCATTGGAACATCCGGAAAAGTCAATGAGATCCGGTCTCATTCCAGGTTTGGCATTTTAGTACAAGGTGGAAGCAAAAACATGATCATGGGCGACAGCATATTTTTGAATGACCAATACGGAATCTTGCTGGATAATACCTGCGGAAACAATATATCAGGCCAAAACAAGATCGGGCCAGACAATGGCATCGGCATTGGCATCAAAAATTGTAACTGTGAGGAAAATGACCGGAATTTGATCCAACACAGCCGGGTGATGGAAAATAAAACCATGGGAATAGAGCTGAATAATTCCTGTGGAAACCATATCGGAGGAATAGGTAAAGGAAATATCATATCCGAAAACAGACAAAATGGTATTGAAATTCAGGCATGTGTCTGTCAGGATGATCGCTTTAATATCATCGAAGGAAACACCCTGACTGAAAACACAAAAAACGGCATTCGGCTGTCAGGATCAGATTTGAATTTGCTGCAAAAAAACATTATTACAGCCAATGAAGAAAAAGGAATTTTACTTCGTCAGAAAAGTAATTCGAATAAAATCCGCGAAAATCAAATTGATGGAAAAGATATTCAGCAAGTTGGGATCCAAATCGATAATTGCGAAGATAACCAGGTTGACCAGAATATAGTGATCAACCATCCTGTTTATGGTATTTCAATCATCGATTGTTCAGTTAGTAGTTATATCATCAATAATAACCTTGAAAAAAATAAAACCGGTATTTACCTGGAAAAGTCTTCCGGTTTTCAGATCGGTAAACTGGAGGATCTGCCAGGACCCAATAAATTAATGTCAAACCAGGAAAACGGAATTTATGTTAAAGACTGCGATGGAAAAAATACATCTGAAATCGCAGCCAACGAGTTTAGAAAACAACCTGTTGGATTGTTCGTCGAGGGTTCAAAAGCATTTCTGATTACTGATAATAGCTTCACTGATAAGAATGTCATAGGAATTAAAATCCAGAATTGCGATTCAAAACCAGATCAGGCCCAAGCCATTCGACTGGAAAATAATCTGATCACCCAATGCGAAGCTCAGGGAATTTTTCTCGAAAACACTCAGGGAGTGATCATTGGGGGTGAACTGATCACACAGTCAAACCAGATCATAAAAAACAAGGGAAATGGTATCCACCTCGAAAACTGCAAACCACCTTACGGAATTCCGGGATACATTAACCGGATCATGAATAATGCGATTTATGAAGAGAATCACAATGGCATTTATCTGACAAATTGCCAGTTCATTGACATCCGGGAAAACAACATCCATACGAATAAGCGGGATGGTATCCACTTGTCCAATTCGCTTTGGAATACCTTACATGGTAACAGCATCCGGGAAAACAAGGGCAACGGGATCATGTTGAAACAATCCGAACAAAATAAGATCAATGCCAATGAAATGCTAAGGAACGAAGAAAACGGATTGTTCCTGACCAATTCCAATTACAATGAAATCCCTTCTCCAAATTCAGGAAAAAACATCCTGAACGAGAACAAAGATCATGGAATCCGGCTCGATGCCAGCCAAGCAAATATCCTTAGAGATAATGAAATTTTCAAAAACGAAAAACACGGGATCGTTTTTAACCAAAGTTCTTTCAATAAGGTTCACGGACCGATGAATGTCATGGAAAATGTTAAGGATGGTATCCAACTGAATGATTCACACCAAAATAATTTCTGGAATCTGATCAAGGCTTCAAAGACAGAAATCATCTATGCCATTCAAATTAAAAGTAACGGTGACCAGGGGTTGCACCTGAAAAGGTCTCACAATAACAGTTTCAGTTGTATCAAGATCTGGAAGCATTCCACCGCTTTGTTATTGGAAAATTCAAACTCCAATACTTTTACCATGGATGTGCGAATATTATTGAATTCTATTGGCGGTCATGGCATCTGTTCCTATTCCAGCACCTATGGATTATGTACGTATAGCAATAATATCATTACAACCAAACAGGATGGTTGTTCCGTGGTCCCTGCACAATATGAAGGCTGTCATTTCCTGGATTCTCAGGAGACAGGGTTTGTACTTACCAAAGGTGCAGATCCAACCTTCAGGAACTGCAATTTTATCGGTGCCGGAGAATGGGGAATTGACAATCAGAACGAAAATGGAGCGATCGATGCCCGGTATAACTGGTGGGGTGATGCTTCTGGTCCTGGAGGAACAGGGCCCGGAAATGGTGTTAAACTAAGGGGAAATATACTTTTTGAACCTTGGTTGACTCAACCTGTAAACCTTCAGGCTTCCTTCGCCCGGGATACTTTGTACGTCCAAAATGATCGTACTGATTCACTCTATTACCTGGTGACCAATATCCTGAATCCGGGCGATTCCGTATTCGTGATGCTTCAGGATTCCCTGGACTGGCCGGATTTTCAACAGCAATATTCGGTTGCACTTGCTGATAGCGTTGGATTCGATTCTCTTTTTCTGTTTCATTACGATCCTGTGATTCATCCGGGAGAAACAAACAAACTGGTATTACATGCCGAATCTCTGAACTTTCCCGGTCAAACAGCCCGGGACTCTGTTTACCTGGTATCCTACGAACCGCGTTTACATAAGATAATCCTTTTCCCCGACAGCCTGGAACTTATCCCCGGCGAAAGCTGGACATTCAACCCTATATTACTCGACCAACACAATCAGTCAATTGAAGCTGAATTGGTCTGGTGGTCAGATTCACAGGGTATGGATGCGTCTGGAACATTTACTGCGACAGAACCCGGTAACTGGACCGTTTGGGTGTGCGATACTGAAAATTCCGATACAGCCAAGGTCATTATCCTGGTTGGTCAGCTTCCGGGTTTAACTTCAATCGGAGTTGAACCATCATGGGCAGAGCTGGCAGTAGGAGATACTTTGCAATTTGAAGTCAATGGCATTGACCAATATGGAGATCCATTTTATTTTTCCCCTGTTTGGTATGCAGATGGGGGAAGTATTGATTCCTTTGGCACGTATCTGGCTACAGAAGAGGGAATCTTCAACATATCTGCCTCCAGTTTGGATTGGGGTGTACAGGGTAATGCTCAAGTGCGCGTTATACTGGTCCAAACGAATGAATCCACTGATACTGATAATGCTTTTGTTGTTCGTTCAGTATTTCCGAACCCTTTTAGGGATGAGCTTACTTTTTCCCTGGAATTGCAGGAAACGAGTTCCTTGTCTATTACCATTTATGATTTATTGGGAAGGAAGTGCCATAAGACCGAAAATATCGTTTACCCGTCAGGAAAACACGAATTTAAGGTAGATACAAGATCCTTGCAACACGGCGTATATTTCTACCAAATCAACAGGAATGGGGAACAACATTCAGGAAAATTGATCAGATATTAAAGGTGATGCGGCCATTTGACCGCATCACCCTTTTAAACGTTATCGCTTCTTAAGCCACCAGCCTAACCATACTCCGACCAGCCCCCAACTGACTACAACGTCTATCAGCTCAGGAATGGTATTACCCTCAAACCAGATGCTGTTAAGGTATGTGACCGTAAAATATCCGATGAATCCAACCGCCAGGGAGGATAACAGTGCATTGGTAAACGTCAGATTGCTGAATTTCATCAGGATCCAACACAGGAAAAGCGCAGCCAGAAAATCTACTGCAAAACCTCTGAGCATATTCATTGGCATGCTGTCTGCCATGGATCCATGATAACTGACCACCGCCCAGGGTTTTCCCGTTTGCTCCTCCATGAACTTTTGCGCTTCTTCCTGAGAGGTACCCTCCGGAACAGTTGGAAGGAAATAAGTGCCTTCTTCGAGATTATTGGAAAGCATTTCAAGGATAGTATCCTGGCTGGCAGTATACTGCTGTTGGCTGCCATGCACATTGAGCAGACTCCAGGAAAGAAATTGCCAGATAAACAAAAGCAAGCCGCCCACCAGGGCGCCAATCAACATTTTTTTCATTGAATAACTTTTAAAAGTGAAATAATGTAAAATAATAACATCGATCTTTTCAATAAAGAACAAATATTTCCTATGAAAAGAACGGGATTATCAAACTTTTAATGGATATTATTCAAAAATAATATGAATGTTGATTTACTTTCTCTTTTTTCTGTGATTTTTTTTTGGTTTTGAGTATTTCAGGGTACCATTATGCCAAAGAGGCTGCAAAAAGGTAAATTGATAAGTACTCAAATATGCTGCTTTAAGGTAATATTGATTTTCGTTTGCATCAATTTTGTGATTTTAGAACATTCGCCTGATCCTCTCTGTCTTCTCTAGCAATTCAAGTCTTTTATCATCGATGAGGATCCCCTTTTCGTCATCAAAATTTTCATTGAATGAGGGTAATGAAAAGGTTTCCACCACTTCTCCACCATTGAATGGGAAACGCGATGAGGCGATACCCAAAACCGTTGATCCTCCTCTGGGCCCGGTGGAAGTTGCCAAAAGGAAAATTTTTCGGTTGTTAAAGACGCTGCGGCCTGGAATCCTCGAAGTCCAATCCAGTAAATTCTTGAAAATTGCCGTATATGCACCGTTGTGTTCTGCCAACGATAAAATGATCAGATCAGCCTGATCTATTCTGGACGCAAATTCAAATACTTTTTCCGGAATGCCATCTCTTTTTTCCTTGTCTGTGGTAAATATAGTAAGGTCATATTCACTCATGTCAGGAAAATCGACTGATGCACCTTCAAAGTGTTTCAACACTTCCTTCACAAGTTTTTTATTGATCGACACCGAACTGGCGCTGGTGGAAAAAGCTAATATATTCATTTTATCTATTTTAGAGTTTTACGGGAATATCCAACAACAGGATTTGTGTATCATCGGATTTACTGCTAAAATTGAGGATTTCCACACCATAAATCCCATATCCATCCCGTTGGGATAATGTCTGGCCCTCCACCTGAACTGCTCCTTTGATCACAAAAATATATACTCCATTCTCCTTTCTTTTGATCCTGTAATCTGTTTCTTTTTCATTGTCAAAACATCCCAGATGCAACCATGCATCCTGATGTATCCACAAACCTTCACCTTCCGGATCCGGTGAAACGATCTGTTGAAATCGGTTGTGCTGCTGATGGATATCAAGACTCATTTGTCCATAACGAGGTTCAACATTTTTTTTGTTGGGGAAAATCCATATCTGCAACAATCTGGCAAGCTGATCTTCATGATGATTGAATTCACTGTGCGTGATACCTGAACCCGCACTCATCACCTGGATATCGCCTTTTTGTATCACCGAACCGTTTCCCATGCTATCCTGATGCGCAATGGCTCCTTCCAGCGGTATCGTAATGATCTCCATATTGTCATGAGGATGCGTTCCGAATCCCTTTCCGGCATCCACAATATCATCATTCAGCACCCTCAACACACCAAAATGAATGCGTTTAGGATCATAATAATTAGCAAAGCTGAAAGTATATCTTGCTTTTAACCAGCCAAAATCAGCAGCTCCTCTTGTTTCAGCTCGATGCAAAACTGAGTATTCCATCCAAATAGTTTTATTATTTATAGGTACTTATCAAAAAATCAGCAGGTTGACCTATATCAGGTCAACCTGCTGAAACAATTGTCATTCAAAAACTTATAACTAAATATAAACAATAATGTCGAGTTCGAAATTGTTGGAAATAGCTTTATCTCCCAAATTATCAAAGAAACTGTCAGAGCCATATCTGATATCGAACTGAGTACGGTCAACGGTCACTTTTGCTTCTCCCTTTTTGCCTGTGAAAGATAAGGGAAAAGTAATACTCTTTGTGATCCCTTTGATCGTTAAATCAGCAGTAGCTTCATACTTACCATTTTTGAGGCTTTTGATCTTGGTAATCTTCAGTTTAGCAACCGGAAATTTTTCAACACTAAAAAAGTCGTCACTTTTCAGGTGACCTTCAAGCTTTTCTTTTCCCTTTCCTGCTTCAAGATCTTTAACCATCACGGTTGTCATATCCACTTCAAATGACCCGCCCTTCAAATTTCCTTTGCTATCCAGCACAACTGAACCTGATTTAAACTGAAGGCTTCCAACATGTGAACCAGCTATGACCTTTGAACCTTTCCATTCGATGGTACTTGATTTCACATTGATCGGTTTGTTTTGCGCATAAGCAAACATGGTGAAACCAACCATCAATAAAACTAAAACACTTTTTAATACTTTCATTTTCATTATTTTTAAATTTTTAAATAATGCCCGTCAGCAACTTTCGTTTTGTTCTTACAGGCGTATTTTCCTCTAATGCCAAATGCAATTGGGCTATAAAGTAATTTTAAAAGGTTTTTGTTTATGTTAAAAAGTAAATAAGTTGTTAATGCTTTGGAGCATCGCAGAAATTAAATAAGAACTGCATTTGTGATTTGTAATTGAATGCAAACTATTTCTTGTTGTTCAATATAGACCTTGACTATCGATGAAGTAATTAAAAAAGGCCATCAACCTAATACTGATGACCTTTTCAATTTACGATAATATTTCTGCAAATATGTACTATTCCGGAGCAACTTCTTGTGAAGCTTCTTCAGTTACTTCGGGTGTTTCAACAGGTAGTGCTTCTTCAGTCGTCATATCTTTTTCCTTCAATCGTCTTTCTTCACAGGTTTTACACAATTCTGTGATTTTTTTCAACTCCCTTGCCTGCTCAACTGATCCCTGCATGATCTCATCCGTTTTATCCGTGTTGATATGGTAACAATCTGAGTACAGGTGGTATTTTGTACCTGATTTAGTCCAGAAAACTTCATTCTTTCCATCATTCAATTGCTCAACCTGATTGATCTGATCTGTATATTCCTCCACGGAAGGAGGATTGAAATCAACCCCGGCTATACCTGCCAAAAGCATGGCAACTACAGCGATGGCACCTACGATTCCTTTTTGCTTTCCGGACAGATCCTTATTGGTAAAAATCAGGATTACCAGAGGTAAAAATGCCAGCACACCCATGATCGCTCCCAACTGGTTCTGTAGGAAAAACCGGGTTTTGTCCTTTTCTGATGCAGGATCAAGCCGATTGGCTTTCTTCCACAACCATGAACCTAAAATGGCAGGGATGAGGTTCACAACGATACCGATGATCAGGAAGGTCATATTGACCGGTGGCTTCAATAACACTCCAAAAATCAGATACAACTCTATTCCAATGGCAACCACCCATGCCAAAACGGCAAAAAGTCTCCATTGTTTGGCTTTGGCTTTACTCTCTTCACTGGCTACAAAGGTTCTTCCTGCCAGCGGTTCCGGAGTCGTCGCAGATTCACCACCCACTCTCGTAATTTTTTTATTCGTACTCATAATTTTTCGTTTTAGCTATACAATAAAAGATTTAATGAAAGTAAATGTATAAAAAAATGATGAATCATGAAGTTTAAAGGCAATAATTTAACAATATTAAGTCAACTCCGAAAAATCCATTTTCTTGATTTTCAATGGTTTTTTGCCCTAACCTCCTTACTTCATCGATCAGCACAAAACTAAAGGGAAACGATTGAAAATCAATAAATTAAAAGTCTCCTTGTAGGCTTGTACTGACTGAAAACGTCAGTGCTTGTACTGACTGAAAACGTCAGTGCTTGTACTGACTGAAAACCTCAGTAAGGATTTAGGGGCCAAGACTTTTCAGAGCAAACTCAATAATGTATCAGGTTAAAATATGGAGTTTATGGCATATTTTATTTATGTCCTATATATTGCATTTTGCCCCGTTTTTGAAAATTTCTAATAAATATGTTCCAATTGTAATAAACGCTTAGAAGCCTCTTAATATCTTATGATTTTAAACAAGTTAATTATCTTTGATAAAAAATTATTTTGTTTTGATCAAGGAGTTTTTAAATAAAAAAACGATCTGTTTTCCGCTCATTTTCATCCTGATTTCCGGGATGATACTGGTAATTTTCCCTCCGGGATCTGCTTTCTTTCAAAAAATAAGCGAATTTGCTGTACCCATCATTTTTTTTTATACTACATTGGGTTTTTTGTTTTTCCTGACCGGAAATACGAGATTGGTCGTGGTCAGTTTTTGCTGTGCAGCGATCATCAGCCTGTTTATTAAGAATTTCAGCAATAGTGAAATGGTCTTTGCAACAAAAAAGAATAAAACTGAAATCTCCATTGCACATATTAATTTGATCAATTTCCAGGGAAAAGTTGATTCACTTTTGGATCTTGTCCATGAATTAGACCCGGATATCCTTTGCTTTCAGGAAGTCAATCCAGGTTGGGCGCAATTATTGACCCAAAAACTTTCAGTAGACTACCCATATAAAGCCACACTTGTGCGAATTGATGCTTTCGGAAAAATGGTTTTCCTTAAATCTGCCTATAACCAACTCGACACCTTATATTATGATCAGATTCCTGATCTGGATATCCAGCTTTCCAGGAACAACCAGTCTTTTCATGTGATTTGTTCACAAATCGTTCCACCTTTTGCGGGATATTCAGGCTTATCATCCTTGGAACACCTGAATTCTTTATCCAATTATATCAGCTCTTTAAAAAATCCCCTGATTTTAGCCGGAGAATTTAACCAGGTCTACTGGTCACATGAAATGAGGAATTTTATTCTTCAGACCAAGTTGAATAACAGCAGAAAATCGCTTTCCTTGCTCCTGAAAGTAGTTCCTTATGAACATATTTTCTTTTCACGGGAATTTGAATGTTCCGGGCTGGAAGAACTATCAGATAACGTATCCAATCATATAGGATTGTTTGGAATGTTTCAGTTAAAAAAAGAAGTACATTTTTTAAACAAAGTTAAACCCGCTTTATATCAAAGCACGCGATGAGAAACTATATCCTAAAGCATTTTAATGAATTGTCTGTCAATGAATTGCATGAATTCATGGCATTGAGACAAACGGTGTTCATCGTTGAGCAAAACTGTCCTTATCTCGATGCAGATTTCAAGGATCCTGAATCATATCACCTTTATTTTAAAAACTCTGCGGGGAAAATCGTTGCCTATAGCCGCCTGGTGCCGGAAGGAATCTCCTATCCAGGGTACACCAGTATCGGAAGAGTGGTCGTTCACCCACAAATCCGGCAAACGGGTGCCGGAAAACAACTGATGGAAGAAAGTATCAGGGCTTGTATCCATTGTTTTGGAAAGATCCCGATAAAAATATCAGCTCAAAGCTACCTTGAGCATTTTTATACTTCATTTGGATTTAGAAAAGTCAGCGAACCATATATGGAAGATGACATTCCTCATATCGCAATGGTTTTGGAGATGTCCTGAACTTGAAGAATTTTGGATCAATTTTCAGCCAAAAGTTCTTTTTGAGCATCCGCCAATAACTGCTTTACATCCCTTTCACTCTTTGACTGAGCATAAAGTCGCAACACCGGCTCCGTTCCACTCGGTCTGATCATCAACCACTCATCATCACCAAAATAATACTTGTATCCATCCAGATCATAGGTTTTGACGATTTCCCGGTGACCTATTTGAACAATTTCCCCCCGGATACACTTAAGCACAACTTTTTCCTTTTGTGACAGACTTAAATGCAGGTCAACCCGATCATAAGTAAAACGGCCCACCTTCTCATGTATCAGATCCACCAATTCAGCTAAGTTTTTACCGGTTTTAACCATCAATTCCATCATCATCAAACCGATCCAGATTCCATCTCTTTCGGGAATATGGTTGATGGCCGCAATACCACCTGCTTCTTCTCCAGCCATAATGACCTGTTCTTTAAGCATTAGTGGTGTAATGTTTTTAAAACCAATTTTGGTGTATGTATACGGAAGTCCATAGGTTTTAGCCAGCAATTTTACTTTTTCTGTAACGGCAAATGAAACGACCACTCTTCCGCTAAATTTTTTGAATTCAACCAAATAATAAAGTAACAAAAGGAGAATATGTTGGGCATCCACATAACAACCGTTACCGTCATACATTCCTATCCTGTCTGCATCACCATCATTTGCAAGGCCAAAACTGTACATTCCTTTATGCTCTTTGATAAAACTTTCAAGAGTCTTAAGGTTTTTCGGAATAGGTTCTGGTGCAATACCATCGAAATAAGGATTAAAACCATTGTGAAGATGGGTTGCCAGAGGAAAATTGGATTGCATAATTTCCCTGCCTGCACCAAACATGCTGTCGTAAACCATGGAAGACGATATACTTCTTAATTTTTCCAGGTTAAAATGACTTTCCAGATGGTTCTGATATATAGAGGAAAGATCCAGAAATTTAACAGCTCCATTTTGGATAAATCCATTGATTTCCGTAGTATATTCAGGAATATTCTCAGGAATAAACGATTCAACCTTTCTGATATCTTCTTCAGCCGTAGGACCTCCGTAACCTGATTTTAGCTTGTACCCGTTGTATTCCGGTGGGTTGTGGGAAGCGGTAATGATCACTCCGACCGGCACATTCAATTTGACCAAAGCCAAAGAGATCATTGGGGTGGTAACGTAAGATCTGTCCATTACTACCTGTATCCCGTTTTGCGCAAAAACCGATGCAGCTGCTTCCGCAAACATCTTCCCCCCGAAACGGCAATCATGGCCGATGATAACTGAACTGAATTTTTTTTCCTTCATCCATTGTACCACACCAAGGCTTACCCTGATCACATTCCCGACAGTATATTCTTTGCCTATCAAAGCTCTCCAGCCGTCAGTTCCAAATTTTATATCCCTGAACATTTTATTTCTCTTTTGTAAATTGATACATTTGCGTCGGCATGCAATATAATGATAATTACAGACATAAAGGACTAAGAAAAAAACTTGTTGAAGATCTTCGCGCAAAAGGTATTCAGGATGATGCTATTTTGGACGCGATTGGCTCGATTCCAAGACATTTTTTTCTCGATCAGGCTTTTGATGATTGGGCGTATAAAGATGTAGCTTTCCCTATAGAAGCCGGCCAAACCATTTCCCAACCATACACGGTTGCTATTCAAACCTGGTTGTTACAAATTAAAAAAGGGGATAAAGTTTTGGAGGTAGGAACGGGATCGGGTTATCAGGCATGTGTATTATCCATGCTGCAGGCAAAAGTTTATACCATTGAAAGGCAGGAAAAATTATTCAGGAAAACCAGTGATTTTTTACCCGAAATAGGCTTCAACAATATCCGGACATTATTTGGAGATGGTTATAAAGGAGCACCAAGATTCGCTCCTTTTGATAAGATACTTATCACGGCCGGAGCACCCGAGATTCCGGTTGACCTGATCCAACAACTAAGAACAGGCGGCATTATGGTGATTCCTTTTGGCGCCGGAGAAACCCAGGAAATGATCCGGATCATCAAAACCGGTGAAAATCAATTAAAAAAGGAAAAACACGGATATTTCCGTTTTGTCCCTTTACTTAAAGGAACAAATGGTGAATGATTCCTGATGTCCTGCCACAATTCTTATTGCCTTTCAGCAATGAAAGTGATATTGCCTGTATTTTCAAGAAGTGTGATATTCAGTTCCTTTTTTTCTACATCCAGAATAAATTCATAATCCTCGCCAAAAAGCAGTCTGGTGCCATCATCTCTCACCTGATAATTACCTTCAAAGGTAACATTGACCAGGGAAGTGCTAATATCCCAATCCATATATCCAAGATTGCCTGAGTCCTGCCTGAAATACATGCTGTTTTTCGTGACAGTACCACCCATAAACTCAAAATTATCTTTATCCTTAATAGAGCTTGCCTTCCATGTCCCAGCAAGCAATTCATTGGCTTGCTCATCTTTACTCATTTTAGAACAGCTTATTAGAATAAAGCTGGCAAGCACTGGCAGAAAAAAGATTTTACCTGTTTGTTTAATTAAATGCATAATTCAGATTTATTTTGGATTTGTCAATAAAAAACGCCTGGGTTTGGAATTTGTTTCCAAAACCAGGCACAAGATATGCGAAAAATTACTTGATCTTTACTATCCAGTACTATTTTAACCACAAATGAGGTTAAAATTTCCTGTATCGTTTGTATTTTTTTTGTTCTCTTTTCTCCCTGAAGCTGTCTGCCCAATTCTGGATCTGGTCTGAAAGAGATTCGATTTCTTTTTCAACAGAAACAGCAATATCATTGATATCTATCGGCTCTCCATACATCATTTTCCGGTCAGCGGAGGTCACTGCATTGGGAATAACTACCATCAAAACTATATAAACGATCACGGACATTCCACCAAAAAATACCAGCAAAACCATAAGCAACCTGATCCAAACGGGATCAGCAATTCCAAAATAAGCTGACAGACCTGAACAAACACCACCGACAACTTTGTTTTCAGGGTCTCTGAATAACTTTTTCCCGGGCCTGAAGCCTGTCTTTTTGTCTTCAGTTTTATGACTTTGACCAGAAGTAAAGGCTTGCTCTTCCTCTTTTGGAGTTGCCTCTGTATCCATATCTCCAAAATCTTCTGGTCGTCCCATTACACCTATGGCTTGTTCTATATCCCTTATAGTCAGGACTGATCCTTTCGTCAGATTTTCATTGAACAATTCAGCCAGGCGGCATTCGATATCATATATGATCTCTTCTGCATTTTCATTATGTTTAAAATGTTTTTCAAGTGAAGTAAAATATCCTTCAAGTTTTTCGTAGGCATCATGGTCGATCGCAAATTGATTATTGCATAAGTTTATTTGAAGTAATCGTTTCATATGTTTGTTGTTTTATTTTTTTTAAGAAATCGTTGAGAAATCCGGTCATGGTTGGTTGATGAAACATGTCATGATTGCTTACTCATCGATTTTGATTGAATTAAAAAAGTTTTAGCAAATGTTACAAAATTTTTAGTTATCTGCCAGTGGTTTACTGGTAGATTTTAGTGCATTATCCAATTTATCCCAGGTTTTTCTCAATTCTTCCAGAAATTCACTTCCTTCCGGCGTGATTTTAAAATACTTTCTGGGTGGTCCAGATGTGGATTCCTGCCAGTAATAACTCAGTAATCCTGCGTTCTTCAGCCTGTTAAGCAGCGGGTACATAGTACCTTCAACCACGATTAGCTCAGCATTTTTCAACTCCTGAATGATGTCAGACGGGTATGCTTCACCTTTTTCAATAATGGATAAGGTGATCAATTCAAGAACTCCTTTTCTCATTTGTGCTTTTGTGTTATCAATATTCATAATTTTCGATTTTAAATAATTGTTGTAAAATCATGATGCAAATATACAACAATTAAAATACTATGCAATACATTATACTATGTTTATATTGGTAATATAGATTAAACAGTACAATACATCGACAAAGTATTCTTAAAATAGCAAAATTGTTTGCTGATTTTTTTAACTCAATACAAGTTGGCACATAACTATAATCCGGGTAAACTTTTGAGTGCTGCAATTGTTGTAATGAAAAAATTCAAGATATGAATATATTGATACATACGCATTCCGGTCTGAGATGGATCGTTTTACTACTTATGATCATCACTATTTTCAATGCATACCGTTTACAAAACAAACCTCATATACCAGGAAAAAACAAAATGAACCTTCCTTTGTATACATTGGTTGTTTTTTCTCTTCAATTTATTTTGGGTGTGATTTTGTTTTTCACTTCATCTTTAGTCAACTTTAGTGAGGGCTTTATGAAAAACCCAGGCTTAAGGTTTTTCGGAATTGAACACTGGCTTTTAATGTTAATTGCCATTGTACTGATCCATATAGGTTACATACGTTCCACCCGTTTAGACTATGTAAAAGGACAAAAAACAATTTTTCTTTATTATCTTATTGCTTTAATGATCGTCCTGCTGGGCATACCATGGCCTTTCAGAGGATTTGGAAATGGTTGGTTTTAGCCAAAGCATGTATTGCTTACTTATCATTCTTTTGCTTTCCTGATATCTATTTCATTGATCAGGTGAGTCGCGTGGGCATATTTATCAATAATAAATAACACATACCGGATATCCAGCATAATATTCCGGCATATGGATGGATCATAATAATAATCACTCATGGTGCCTTCCCAGACACGGTCAAAATTGAGTCCTATGAGATGTCCGTATTTATTCAGAACCGGGCTTCCGGAATTGCCACCTGTGGTATGGTTGGTGCCGATAAAACATACTGGGACATCACCTGTCTGATCTGCATATTTTCCAAAATCCTTCTTGGCATGTAAGCTAATCAGTTCATTTGGCAGATCAAATTCGTAGTCTTCTGGAATATATTTTTCGATGACTCCGGAAAGATATGAAACTGGCAAGTAGTAAACGGCATCTTTGGGTTTATATCCTTTTACATACCCATAGGTCAGCCTTAAAGTACTATTGGCATCGGGAAAAAACCTGTGATCCGGAAAAACTTCCATCAATGCCTTCATATATTTCATTTGAAGGTAGTTGATTTGCTCCAAAACTCTGTTATACTCCGGTGTAATCAGGTCATACATTTCACGCCATTGAACCGAAGTATAAAAAGCCAGATCACTTTCAATAATATCTATGATACCTTGTACGTCTTCCATCCGGAGCAATTTTTCCACCTCTTTTGGCTGTGTAAAAATCGTATTGTCATAAATGACATCTGCCAACACTTCACCACTGGTATAAGGTTCGAAAGCATATGGGATATATTTTTTCTCCATGTGCTTCATGTATTTTTCGAAAAGCGTTGCGAATATTTCTTTATCAATATCCGGGTTGTAATCCGGATAAAAACTGTTCAGATAGGGTACTAGTTTTTCCCTGTAACTAACAAAGCCTTCCACACCTTTTTCAGTGTAGGCTTTGACCAGTTCATTAAAAAACCCAATCAACCTCATTAATTCAATATTCTGAATGGTCGTCTCATAGGAATATGCTTCCGCAAATGCAAGTGGTTCAAGTTCTTTGTATAGCTTTTCAAAATCAGTTAATACAGAGCCATATTTTTCAGACCACTCGGGATTGGCATTCACCCTTTTCATGAATTCATCTTCCAGTATCCTTTTCTTTTCAACAGCTCCAACCGTGTTCAATCCCTGATTCTCTCCAATCCATTTCTTCCAGGCGTTAGCGATCCCGGCATTTTTAGAGGCGTACTGCAACCTGATTTTTTCATCTTCCCGCATATATTTATTCATTATAGAAAGCGCATCTGTCCTCAATTCTATCCTTGCAGGATTGACAACTTTGATTGTCTGATCAATGGCAATCGAAGGCAAATATTCTTTGGTTCTGCCGGGAAAACCAAAAACCATAGTAAAATCTCTTTCCCTGACTCCTTCCAGTGATACAGGAAAATAATATCTGGGCTTTAGGGGTTTATTCCCTGGTGAATAGTTGGCTGGGAGGTTATCGGGCCCTGCATATATCCTGAAAATAGAAAAATCTCCTGTGTGCCTTGGCCATACCCAATTGTCTGTATCAGCCCCAAATTTCCCAATGGATTCCGGCGGACTTCCTACCAAACGGATATCCGAATACACTGTCACGACAAAAAGATGATATTCATTACCCTGATAGAAAGGATTGATTTCAATTTCCTGGTATTCGGTTTTTGGTGTAGCTTTTTTCAAAGCTGAAATACGCTGGTCTACAAGGGATTGCCTTTCTCTGGGATCCAAATCATCTCCAATACCGGCTAAAATGTAAGCAGTCACATCTTCAATCCGATCAACAATGGTGACTGTCAGCCCCGGAGCCGGGATTTCTTCTGCTTTGTTTGCTGCCCAAAATCCATTTTTCAAAATATTGTTCTCCACAGTTGAAAGTCTCTGAATGTTACCATACCCGCAATGATGATTGGTGATGAGCAGTCCTTCTTTTGAGATGATCGCTCCGGTACATCCCCTGCCAAATCTTACAATTCCATCCTTCAGGGAACTCTTTTCGGGATTGTAAATATCAGCCACTTCAAGTTCCATTCCCATTTCCTGCATCTCCTTTTCATTCATTCCTTCCAGCAGGTTAGGCAACCACATTCCACCCTGACCGATCAAAGTATAGACTGAAATAAACGTAACCAGTATTAATATGGTACGTTTAAAATGAATTGAATTTAAAGCTTTCATATGGGGGTTTTTTTATTTTCTTTAAAGGACATGCCCGATCATGATAAGTAGAACGATTGCATGCTTGATAAAAAACAACCGTGGCAACCGGCAAAAACTTCCAAAAATTGATTTTTCCACCGGTTTCAAGCCCAATCTGGTTTAATANNATCCAGAAATGTAAATATATTGGATTTTTATTAAATTTGGATTTATTTGGTTATAATATTTAAATAAAAAATACCAATGGAAATGAATGGCTATGAATACCAGGTTTACCGGAATTTTTCAGTTCAACACTACGGTGCGCTGTTCGTTTTTACAATTATTGCTGTTTGGTTGATTATTAAGGGACAAAAACTTGACACTGGCAGGAAAATAAGGTTATTCAGGATGCTATCATTCATACCCCTTTTCGCATTATTATTACGGTTGATTTTAGATCATTTCAGTAGAGGACTGAATGTTCAGGATGATTTACCCTTACATTTATGCAGAATACTTGCTGTTTTGGCTCCGGTAATTGTTTATTTAAACAACAGCAAAGCCATTAAGATATACATATACATCGCTTTGGCAGGCACCCTGAATGCCATGATAACGGCCGACCCCGGATTTGGGTTTCCACATTACGAATACTTTCTGTATTGGATATATCACGGAGGAATCATCATGGTTGCCTTTTTTGCCTGGACCGTAATGAAAGTTAGGTTAAATATGGTTTCTGGTCTTCTGGCGTTTCTTTCGATCAATGTGTATTTTGTTTTTGTACATCTGATCAATGTATGGCTTTCTTCCAATTATATGTACAGCCGACACAAACCCCCGGTGACTACCTTAATGGATCACCTGGGGGAATGGCCTGTTTATATTTTCTGGCTGGAGGGTATAGCCATTTTATTGCTGGCTGCGATATTTTTCCTTGAAAAACTGATTTTCGGGAAAATTCCCGGAAATCAAGACGAATAAATTATTTTGTTACTGCCCTGAATTTCCCGATAAAAGAATCAGCAGTTTCCTGCGGAAGTCCAACCCATCTCTGTAGTTCTTTACCCTTTTTATCCAAAATAACAGAAGTTGGGAATGACCTGGCCCCAAACCTTTCAGCCAATGCATAATTCTTTTTTTTCTGAGCTTCACTGAGTTGGTTTTCCGGTCTTCTTGGAAAGTCAGCCATTACTAAAACCAATTCTTTTTCAGCATATTTGATAAAAACCTGAGAAGAATAGATTTCAGCCTTGATCCTCTTACAAGGAGGACACCAGTCGGAGCCAGTGAAAAACAAAAGCACATGCTTGTTTTCCTTATTAGCCTGAGCAAGGCCCTGGTCCAGGTCTGTCAACCATTTCTGTGAAATACCGGTAGTCATTCCGAAAACCACCAATGCAGACATAAATAATAATCTCTTTAACGTCATAATGTTTGATTTGAATTTTTGTGATTTAAAATATTCCTTCATATTCACAGGTTCTTTTCATTCCTATGTATGTATATTTTGCTAAAAACGCAATTTTACCTGTTTTGTTTCAGATACAACGTGTAAATTTTCATATTCATCTGAAAAAAGCATGCAAAGATTGACTATAAATTCAAATCAACAAAAAATGAACTGTGTTTTTTGCACAAATCCTCCTTAGGTCAATATTCAAATGTCATAATGATCTGATACTATAATGATCT
>DDTL01000091.1 GCA_002344345.1 Saprospiraceae bacterium UBA2365 | reverse complement strand
TAATTTGATAATTTGATAATTTGAAAATTCGTAGCAATTCCCACATTGGTCATTCAAATTTCCATTCAATACACATTCGGAAATACAGTAGGCAACGCGGATGAAGCGGATGCTACGCAGCACGGATCTATGTTTGGAAAAGCGGGAGATTGGTAGAAGGGATAATTTGAAAATTCGAAAATTTGAAAATTTGAAAATTGACCTGGGTGTGAAGAGGATTTTCCCGCAGATCCCGCAGATTTTCGCTGATATTTCACTGATTTTTTTTTCTATCAATCATATTGCTAATTTCTGCGCTGATCTGCGAGATCTGCGGGAACCAAAAAAATATTCATTGATTGAAAATAATTGATGGATTGGATAATTTGAAAATTTGTAGCAACTCTCACATTGGACATGCAACGATCATTTTAATCCACATTCGAAAAATACAGTTGGCAACGCGGATGACACGGATGCTACGCAGCACGGATCTGTGTTTGGAAATCAGAGAGATTTGTAGAAGGGATCATTTGAAAATTTGAAAATTGAGTCTACTCCAAAAAGTCTTTGCCCCCTAAATCCCTACTGACGTTTTCAGTCAGCACAGGCATTGACGTTTTCAGTCAGCACAGGCACTGACGTTTCAAGTCAGTACAAGCCTGAAAGGGGACTTTTAATTTGTTGATATTCAATCGTTTCCCTTTAGTCTAGTGCTGATCTTTGATGTTAGCAGGTTGGACAAAAAACGAATGAAAATCAACAAATTGGACTTTTCGGAGCAGACTCAATTGTCAATTGTCGGATCCGGAATCACTCAAGAATTCAATAAATCAACAAATTCCTCACCTGACGAATATCCTATCCCACGTCAGGTTTTAAGCCCTGAACAACCATTTACCCACTTCCTTCAATGTCACTTTTTTACCGTACATCAAAATACCGATCCTGTATATACGACCGCTGATCCAGATAAACAACAAGGCAGTCAGCACCAGCAAAACAAGGGAGGTGATGATCTGCCATGCAGGCGGATCAAATACCAGCCTCGCAGGCATCACGATCGGCGAAAACAATGGAAAGATGGAACCAAAAACAGCGAGACTGCTATTGGGATTTTCCAGTGTATTCATCATGATCATAAAAGCGAAAATTACCGGGATCACGATGGGCCACATCAATCCCTGACTTTCGCCCATATCGTCGCCCATCGCTGAGCCGATCGCTGCAAACAAGGAGGAATAGATCAGATAACCTCCAAGGAAAAATATGATAAACACGGGCAAAATAACCCACCAGTTCAACAATTTAAATTCAGCCAACACCATTGCAACCGAAAAATCGCCTGTATCCTGAGGCAACTGGGTCATGGCATCGGTCATTTGGGCAGCCTGCATGGGATCATTTACAAATATTCCTGCTATCATGGCTATCACAGGTATCAATATGACCCACAATAATAACTGGGTCAATCCGACACCGCCTACACCGATCACTTTTCCCAACATCAGTTCAAATGGTTTGACAGTGGAGATCATGACTTCAACGATACGGTTGACTTTCTCTTCCATCACGGACCTCATCACCATACTGCCAAAAATAAATATCACCATGTACATCAGAAATCCCATCACTCCACCGAGGACAGTAGCAATGATCAGGCTCAGCTTGCCTGTTTTGTCCGTGGCAGTTGACTTTTCTGCTTCATCAACGGCCGTCTCCATGGTATATCCGTTTTGCAATCCCACATCTACCTTGAAATCCTCCAGCATGGCTTTGTCAATTCCGGCCTTTTCCATCTTATAATTCTCAAATTGATAGGAAATGATGCTTTCGATACGCTCCAGGGTAGTCAGACCGATTTTTTCTTCAGCAAAATACTGAGCGTTGTGCGTTTTAAATGAGGTATCTATTACTGCCGGAATCACCAGCAACATATCATAACCGTCCGTTTTATAAGTGTTCTTGAGATCATTGACATCTGCACGGGTAAAGTCAAACAGGATGTTTCCGTCACCTTCGTAATTGCGCTCAAAAATCCCTGTATCATCCTTTACCAAAACCGATTTTTTACTGTCAGCCATGGTTTTTGCCAGCAATCCTGAACCAATGATAAATAGCCCGAATGCAAGCGGTGTCAACAAGGTGATGATGATGAATGATTTCTTTTTTACCCGGATGAGGTATTCTCTTTTGATGATGAGCCAAAGTTTATGCATAATTGTGTTTTTCTGTCTGTTAATACTTGTTTGCAGGAAAATCAAAGGGCGTTTTCTTCCACCTCCCTGATGAAAATTTCATTTAGCCCGGGTAATATCTCACTGAAGGACTTTATTTCCAATCCTTGCTGTATCAGATTCATTAACAATTGATTGGATCCGGTTTCTCCCTGGAGTTTAAAAATCAGACTATCCTGATTTCTGTCCAGGATATCTGCTTTCCCCCGGATCATTTCTTCATTGAACTGCCCGTTGAAGCTGACCTCGAATTTATGTTCCTTAAACTGTTGTTTGATGTCATCCACACGACCCCGGAGTATCACTTTGCCCTTATCTATCAGGGCGATTTCTTCACAGATCTCCTCCACCTGTTCCATCCTGTGGGTAGAAAAAATGATCGTGGTACCTTTTTCCTTCAATTTGTAAATTTCTGATTTGATCAGGTTGGTATTGATGGGATCCAGGCCTGAAAACGGTTCATCCAGGATGATCAGTTCCGGGTCATGCATGACAGTTGCGATGAACTGCACTTTCTGTTGCATGCCTTTGGAAAGTTCCTCTACTTTTTTGTTCCACCAGTTTCGGATCTCGAATTTATCCAGCCATTCCAGTACAACTTTTCTGGCAGATTTATAATCCATACCTTTCAATTGCGCCAGGTAAAGCAGGTGTTCCCCGATCTTCATTTTTTTGTACAAGCCCCTTTCTTCCGGCAAATATCCGATTTTGGTAGGGTGAAATTTATTAAGCGGTTCGCCGTTGAAATAAACCGTTCCTTCGTCTGCTCCGGTAATGGAGGTAATGATACGGATCAGGGTGGTTTTGCCTGCCCCGTTCGGACCTAAAAGACCAAATATACTGGCCCTTTTCACATTGAGGCTGATCTCATTGACCGCTGTCAGATTGGTAAAGCGTTTTACAACCCGGTCGATTTTTAAAATGTCTTCCACTTGTAGATTTTTTAAAATGAATTACTCTTTTTGATACAAACAGTAATGAATGATAACAAAAATATCATTTTCCCTTATTTTAAGCCCTTTTTTTTATATCATTGCATTCAATTTTCGGATAAAGAAATGCAACTGACTGACAAATGGTATCTGATATGCAACCCTACATCCAATCGCGGACAAATGCTCCGGACATGGCCCAAAGTCAAAAATATTCTGGACAGGGAAGAGATCACATACGATTTTGTTCTGACGGAATACAATAATCATGCGATCGGGATCACGCACAGGATTCTGAAAGCCGGCTATCGAAAAATCGTAGTTCTGGGCGGCGACGGTTCCGTCAATGAGGTGATCACGGGTATTTTCTCCCAAAATGAAGTGGCTCCGGGAGATATATTGGTCGCGCTCATCCCATTAGGCACAGCGAATGACTGGGCCAGAATGCACCACATACCCGGGGATCCTGAAGCAGCTGTACAATTGCTCAAAAATGGCAACATCCACCAACAGGACATTGGTAAAGTGGTTTATCAAACCGTTGAAGGCAGCACAACCAGGTATTTCAACAACATTGCAGGTATGTCCTATGATGCTTTTGTTGTCAAATACATCGCTGATCTGAACACAAAAAACATGAACAAGGTCAAATACCTTTTTTTCACGCTATATTGCCTTTTCAGGTTCAAATTACCCAAAACGCGTGTGGTGTTCGACGGAGGAAAAATAGAAGATTTTGCCTACACCATCAATGTGGGTATCTGCAAATACAGTGGTGGCGGCATGCAGTTGGTTCCACATGCAAAATCCGACGATGGTTTGTTTGCCCTGACTTTCGTGCACAAACTTTCCAAAATAAGGGTGGTGCTCAACACATACAGGTTTTTTACCGGTACCCTCGCTGCATTGCCGGAAGTAAGGACATTTGATACAAAGCGTGTATTGGTTGAACCAGTGGGTGATTCGACCGTCGGACTGGAGGTGGACGGCGAATTTATGGGTTATGCTCCCGCATCATTTGAGATAATACCGGGAGCGCTGAACTTCATCGCCTGATCCAGCGTAAATCGCCAGGGTTTTCCTATAAATTCTTCTGCGTAAGGGATGCCGATCCTGGGTCTGGCGAGTATGGCACCGGGCTCAATCATGATCCCGGCATCCAGCAATTGCAAAGGAGCATTTTCATCAGTCATATCCACGGCATCCCATCTGGTGGTTATGGCCAATGCCTGACTTATTTTGCCCGGACCGTCAAAATCTTTAAGTTGCCAGCCGGGTGAAATCAGTTTTCTTCTCTCACATTGAAGCACCTGATTTTCAACAGGAATGATCGCTCTGATCAGGACCGCATGAGGCAATCCTTCCGGCCCGGTGACTACATTGAACAGGTGATGGATCCCATAGTTGAGATAAACATAAGCATGGCCACCCTGCAGGAACATGGTTTGCGTTCTTTTGGTTCTCCTCAAATTATACGCATGGCTCGCTTTATCTTCCGGAGCCTGGTAGGCCTCAGATTCTGTGATCATCGCGGTGGTCACTTTCCCGTCCACTTCCGTTCTGATCATTTTTCCGATCAGTTGTCTGGCCAGGCTGACGACATCCGTGGTGTGGAAAAAAGATTTTGGAAGGAGGTCCATTTGGTTGAACGTTAAATTTTTGAGCAAAAATAGAAGTTATGAATGTTATTGTGTAAAATCCGGTCCAAATTGACCAGGCATTCCGGTTTAAATTGATCAAATATCTAAAGAACGGATCGAAAAGGGGTGAAGACTGCGTTCACCCCGTTGGTGTTTACCTAAGGGGTCCATCGTCTGGTCTGCAAGCACGACGAACGCATAGCAGTTAGCCACTGTTCTTCTATTTTGACTCGTGTCCATCAGTCCAAAAATCAACTCTGTTAATGTAATCACTTCACTTTCAATGGTTCCTTTCATATATCGTTAAGGGGGGTCAAGTTCGGTCAACCGGGGCGTCAATTCTTGGTCAATAGACAGTTTGCAAGCACGACGAACGCTTAGCTGTTAGGCCTATGTGCTTTCATTTTTCAACTATTATCATTCTATAATCCGTTTCAGATTTGTGTCCGCTGTCTTTGTCTTCAAAAACATACTTGAAGTCCTTGTCTGTTAGTCGTTTTAGTTTTTTTTCAAAGTCTATTGCTTTGTTGAGAATTTCAACTTTGTCACCCGTATCCTGAATACAAACAACTATTAGACTTCCATTTCTTAAATCCGAAATGATTTTCTTAATCAGTCCAATTTCTTTTTCCTTGTCTTTCTTGGTGAAATGAAACATACTGTCCAAAAGAATGATATCAAATTCGTTAAAACGGTCAAAAGCATAAATGTCGCCAACTTGTCCAACCAAATTCAAATTTTCAACTTGACCTATTTGGTTCATTTGGTCAATACCTACTTGTGAGTTGTCAATTCCTGTTACGGAATAACCAAGTCGGGCTAATGCGATAGCGTCTCTTCCTTGTCCACAACCTAAGTCAAGCAATTTTCCTTTATTAGGATATCCAGCAAAAAACTCTATCAATTCGGGATATGGTTCTCCGAATAAGTTTTCTGTCTGATAATATTTGTCATAGGTTACTGTCATTGTCGTCTTTTAGCATTAGGCATAACGGTTGCAAGTAGGTTCAGTGCCGCAAATGCACTTCTTTATCTGAATAACAGAAAACTTTCCCCGGCATTGAACCTACTTGTTGTTAGGCTTTCGTGCATTATTTTTTCAGTATTTCTATCAATTCTTTATTTATATACAAAGTCTCTCTTCCGACTTTTTGAGACGCTACTATTCCGATATCTTCAAGTTCTTTTAAATACCGGGAAGCTGCTTTTCTTTCAACTCCCAACTTGTTTACTACAAACTCAATTTTTGAATATGGTTGTTCGAAAAGTAATTCAACAAGTTCTTTTCTATAAACTTTCGGAGATTTTTCCTGAACTTTAATTATTGTTGAATCAAGCTGGTCTTTGATATTTATAATCCTCGAAATTGTATTTTTTGAAGTAATTTCAATTGCTTTAAGCATAAACAATATCCATTCTTCCCATTTCCCGGTCCGATTGGTTTGATCCAGAAGTCGGTAGTATTCTGGTTTATTGGCAATTATGTATGAGCTTAAAATTAAAATTGGAACATCAATCAATTCGTTAAGGATCAAATATAAAATGTTTAAGATCCGACCAGTTCTCCCGTTCCCGTCATAAAAAGGGTGAATACTCTCAAATTGATAATGTAAAACAGCCAAATTAATCAATGGAGATAAATCATCTTGTTGGTTAAAGTGTTTAATGAAATTTGTCAGTAAATCAAGTATTTCAGCTTTGTCCTGTGGTGGTGTATAAACTATTTCTCCGGTAGTGTCATTTTTTAATACAGTTCCGGGCGTGCTCCTGATCCCAGCTGTATTGTCAACCAATTTTTGTTGAATACCTACAATGTCATTTACCCTTAAAAATCCTTGACTTTTAGCAAGGTCAAATCCATGAAATAATGCTTTACGATAATTAACAACTTCTTTGGTCTCTGGTGAAACATGAGTCTTATTAACAGTCAATGCTTTGTATAGCTCGTCTTGTGTTGTAATAATATTTTCAATCTCAGAACTGTCTTTTGCTTCCTGTAAAACAATTGCATTCATCAGTATTGCTTGATTAGGAATTGTCTTGGCAATACCTTTCAACTCAGCAAGTGCCGCTGTGGATTTGTTTGTTTGTCTAAGAATTTCAATGGTTTCCACCTTCTCTCTCAGAGGTGGTAGTTTTTCAAGTGGATAATGTGGTGCATTTTGTCCCATATTCTTTTTATTTGTACCAAAAATACATATTTAGGTACAAATATTAATATTTGCAGTATGTTTTTTTGTATGAAGCTTAACGGTTTGGCGGTATGTTTTTGTTGCCGATTTCGAAGCACTGTCCTGTCACGTTACACGAAAGTTTATTAGATGCAGAAACGCTGAAACCCGCACTATCCCGGCAATAAAATATACCGCCTGTTACCGCCTGGTGTTCTGTCTTCCAGTCTTGTAAACCATTGTCATTATTCAGTTTCCGTGTCATTGTCATTTTACTTTCTTTCTTTTTTGTCGGCTCGTGTGTCAGCGTTGTTTATTTTTTTAAGTGTCGGCAAATTTTTTAAAACAATTTCTCTCGGTACGTAGGCTTTGTAAGCTCTTTGACAAAGCTTTGGTTGGAGCGTTGGCACGTGGGGATTTGGCAATGTGCTTGCAAATAGGGTGGGCTTTTATCATAATTGTCCTCCAACTCCCTTAAATTTCTCTACAAACGAAACTAACTTTTGAAAAACACTTTGCTTCTTAGTCAAATACTGAGGGTTTAAAGGACTCATTTTCGGTAAAAGTGCATTAAGTTCTGTTCCATTTTCACTTGCATATTCACGTCTTAAAGAAGTCAATATATAACGCTTTGCTTCCTCTATATTTAGATTTTCTTCTGTGATTAATTCCAACGCTTCCGCTTTCTGCTTGCTTTGAGCAAAAGCAAAAAATGAATCTATTACATTTGCTTTGTCTTGAAGTGTGTCAAGGTTAGTTTCGTTTATGAAATCAACAACTAAACTTTCTTTTGCTCTATTACCAACACTTGCACGAATAACCCTGCGTATTTCCGTAATTAAAGCATCTTTGTCTTTTGTCTTCTTGTTATGTTCAAAAATTAATTCAAGAATGTAATCAAGGTTTATTTCTTGCGATTTTAGTAAGTCAACCTCAAACACTACATCATCCCAATCTATTTTAGATTCCTCTGATTCTTTTCCAAATCTTTCACGCCTTAACCAATCACGTATATCATTATAAGTTGAACGGTAATCCTGAGCTGTCCTTTCTTTGAGCAATTCAATTTTTTGCATTGTGGCAATATCCTCATCTGTCACAAAATGAGTTTTTTTAAATTCTTCAATTGCATCAGGATTATTTATGTCAATTGCTTGAAATGCTTTAAGGTGGTTAAATTCATCGTAATTCTGGAGTATGTTTTCTATACGTAAATATTCTCCGAATAGTTTTGCAAATTCCTTTTTGTCTTTCTCTTTTACAATTTTGTCTGGATTAGGGAATTTCTCATTTAATTCTTTTACTACTTCAACATAACCTCTGCGTGCTTCTCCTGTAACAATATCTGTGAAACCCTCTAAATATTCTTTGTAGCTTTTTTCAAGAACTACATTCTTTGTGTTGCTGTCTCCGAAAAGAGTAATAGCGTCAATGGTTGCTTTTTCTAAATCACGGAATGTAACAATATTCCCAAAAGTTTTTGTGGCATCATAAATACGATTGGTGCGTGAAAAGGCTTGAATTAATCCATGATAACGCAAATTCTTGTCAACAAATAGTGTATTGAGTGTTGGCGCATCAAAACCTGTAAGGAACATACCAACTACAATGATTAAATCAATCTCTTTGTTCTTTACACGTTTGGCAAGGTCACGATAATAATTCTGAAACTCATTGCTGTCAACTCCATAACTGGTTCTAAAAATGGCGTTATAGTCATTGATAGCTTTAGTTAAAAACTCCTTGGCACTAATATCCATTGCAGAAGGTTCAAAAGTCTCGTCAACTATTTCACCTATTGCACTTTGCTCTTCATTTGCAGCAAAGGAAAAAATTGTTGCAATTTTTAATGGCTTGTCACTCTCTTTCTGTAGCTTGTTTAATTCCTCATAATAACATTTGGCTGCATCAACACTACTTACGGCAAACATGGCATTAAAGCCTTTGTTACTGCCTTGTAATCGATGGGTTTTATACCTGAAATTCTGTAAGATGTATCGCGAAATTTCTTCAATACGTGCAGGATGGAGCAAGGCTTTTTTGTTTTCTGCAGCACTTAATTTTTTCTCATCTATTTCAGTTTCTATACTCTTAAACTGAGGACGAACATCATTATAATCAACCTTGAATTTAAGAACTTTTTCATCTCTAATAGCATCCGTAATAACATAAGAGTGCAGTTCACGACCGAAAACACTTGCAGTAGTTTCAGCACCTAACGCATTTTGAGGAAAAATGGGTGTTCCTGTAAAACCGAATTGATAGAACTTTTTAAACTTCTTGTTCAGATTCTTTTGGGCTTCTCCAAATTGCGAACGATGGCACTCATCAAAAATGAAAACGACTTGCTTTTGGTAAATGGCTAAATCACCCTCACTTTTCATGAGGTTATTGAGCTTTTGTATGGTAGTTACTATAATTTTATTGTCGTCCTTTTCAATATTTCGCTTTAAACCTGCTGTACTATCAGAACCGTTAACACTATCGGGAGAAAAACGCTGATATTCCTTCATGGTTTGAAAGTCCAAGTCTTTACGGTCAACTACAAAGAATACTTTATCAATAAAATCCAATTGGGTTGCTAAACGTGCCGCTTTAAAACTGGTAAGTGTTTTACCCGAACCTGTTGTGTGCCAAATATAACCGCCTCCTTCATTGGTTGACCATTTTTTTGCCAGATACGAACTTTCAATTTTCCATAAAATCCTCTCTGTTGCAGCAATTTGATAAGGTCTCATTACAAGTAACGTATCGCTTGTATCAAAAACAGAATACTTTAATAAAACCTCTAAAAGTGTTTTTCTCTGAAAAAAGGTAGCTGTAAAATCTTTCAGGTCTTTAATCAAAGTATTGTCAGCCTTCGCCCAATTCATGGTAAAGTCAAAACTGTTTTTGTTTCGCTCAACCGTATTTGCAAAATATCGGCTGTCAGTACCGTTTGAAATGACAAAAATCTGAATGTATTTGTAGAGCGAGTTATTACTATTAAAACTTTCCTTTGAGTATCTGTGAACTTGATTAAACGCTTCACGGATAGCAACTCCACGTTTTTTTAATTCGACCTGAACCAAGGGCAATCCATTTACTAATATGGTTACATCATAACGATTGGCATTTGTTCCCTTTTGTTCAAATTGTGAAATTACCTGTACTTTATTTCGTGTAATATTTTTTTTATCAACCAGGTAGATGTTTTGGATATGCCCATCGTCAAAAACAAAATCGTAGATATAGTTGTCGTGAATTTTTCTTGTTTTCTCTACAAGGTTATCGCTTGGCTTGTCTAAATACTCTTCAACAAAACGAATCCATTCTCCATCCGAAAATGCCACATTGTTAAGCGATTGTAGTTGCATTCTTACATTCGCCAACATCGCTTCTGGTGTATTTAGGTTTATCGGATTTTCGTACCCTTGATTAATAAGGTCTTGAATAAATTCCTTCTCCAATGCTGCTTCTGTTTGATAAACAGCAGGTGCTTCATTTACTTCAAAATACTTGGTGAATTTATCAAGTACAATAAAGTTATTTGATTCTGCTATGGTTTTATACATAGTGGTTAGTTTTTAGTGGTTAGTGATTAGGTTTTGTTTGGTGTTTTTAATGATTGTAGTGAGAATTTTAATCAATTCTACTGCATCGTTGTACAGGCTTTCAAATTCTTTCTTTGCTATATAATCGGTTGCTGCAATCAGTTCTAACCAATAAATTGTTTCATTTATTTCTTTTTGTGCAATTGCCATTTTGTGAACAAAATCTTTTTTCGTTTCAGCGTGTTCAGCTTCTCGTACCATTGCACCAACACTTGTACCCGAACGTAATAATTGTTTGCTTAATACAAATTCTTTTTTGTGTTCACATAAATACTGATATAGTTTTACGATTCGTATAGCAAAGGCAAAACTCTTATTTCTAATATTACTTTCTTTCATACTCCATTTATTTCTAATCCCTAACAACTAATCCCTAACAACTAATCCCTAACCACTAACCACTAATCACTAATCACTAACCACTAATCACTAATCACTAATCAGTTTGGTATCGTAGTTTTTGCCGTCGGCGGCAGTTCGTAAGAATTTCTTACTAACTGAATTTTCGTTCAATTCGCCTTCGTCAAAAATGTTTTTAATATGTTGCGTAATGCCCGGACGTTCTACGCCATAAAGATTTGCCAATTGGTCTTGTGTAAGCCAAATCGTTTCATCTTCTAAACGTACATCTACCGATACGCTTTCGTCTTCGGTTTTGAAGATTATAAACGATGAACTATTAACAGTGATTTTATTTTCTCTCATATGTCTGAATTAAGAATCATTGGATTAGAGGATTTTAGGATTACTTTTTTTGTAGTCTTTATTTTCGGGATGGTTAAGGTTATACACTCGTTTAAACTCCAAGCTTTTTGAACCGAAATTTATCAGTAAGCCAATAGGTAAATTGTAGGCTTGACAATAATTCATGGCTTGTGCCAAATGCACCTCTTCCAATTTTATTAAAGCTTTTAGTTCTACCATTACAAAATCTTCTACAAAAAAATCAACACGCCTTGTGCCTATATCAATTCCGTCATAAAAAATACTCATTTCCATTTCCCGTTGAAAATTCAAACCCTGTTTTTCCATTTCAATAGCCATTGCACGCTGATAAATCACTTCCTGAAATCCATTGCCCAATGTGCTATGCACTTTCATAGCACAGCCAATTATTTTATGTGTCAAGTCTTCGTGTTTCATATTCATTACTTTTTATCATAATTAATTGTCAGAATTAATTGTCAGAATTAATTGTCTGAATTAATTGTCATAATTAATTGTCTGAATTAGGATTTATAAGATTAAAGGATTGTAGGATTAATCCTATCATCTTAAAATCCTAAAAATCATAATTCAGACTTTGGAAACGTTAATAATAAATCACGGTAATATTCGTATTGCTTTTTCCTTAATTCAATCTCTTTCGGTAATCCTTCGCTGATTGAGGTAGTGAGAATATCGAATTTATCAAGGATTGAAACAATACGTTCTTGTTCTTCTGTTGAAGGAACAGGGATTTTAATTTTAGCTAAATCATCTGCATTTACACGTCTGACTTTTGTACCTGTTATAAAAGGTCGTTTTTGCTTTTGAAATTGTTCTGTTTGAAAAAAATAGGCAACGTATTTTGGATTCAAATTGTGTGAATAAAAACAAGCGTCACTACTCACTGCAATTTCTTCTTCTCCCAACCATACTACTGCTTTACAAACATCTTCATCATTTTCACTTGTTGTTGCAATTACCAAATCTCCATGTTTAGCCATTCTTGCTTTCTTTGCAAATTCCTCTGAAACAAATGATTTGGTTGTATCAGCGTATGTTTGGTAGAACGTATAGATTTGACCATAGTGAATACATCCAACTCCTGTTTCTGTAAAGTCTTTTTTCTGTAAGCCACCGCCTCGAATAAATTTACCAATACTTTCTTCCCCCAGCGTCTTCCACACCACTTCTCTCTGACCACTAACCACTAATCCCTGACCACTAACCACTAACCCCTGACCACTAAAATCTAACAACTGCTCCCTATAATACTCATACTGTTTTTTCCTCGCTGTAAGCTCTGTTGTAAGCTCTGTTGTAAGCTCTGTAAATGTGTCGAGAATACGGACTATTTCTTGCTGAATGGATAAAGGGGGTATGGGGATTTGCATGTCTAGTACAGCAGCCATATCTGGATGTTTAATACCAGAACCTCTATAAAAGGAGCTAATCAATGAAATATTATTTTTTAAAAAGTAAAATAAGTATTTTGTGTCAAGATAATCTTTATTAATTGATACCGCAATTCTATTATCACCTGTTAAGAATTTTCCTTTATAATATTGAACTATTGGATTACCACCCCAAGGAATAGCAACTATTTCAGCATTAGTAATTTTATTACCACCTAACTCCTCAGATGTCCACCAATCCGTTTCATTTGTAGAAAGTAATTTTACATTACCTTTCGATAATATGAGTGGTTTTATTTCATTAGAAAGCAAATAATAATATTTTTTTGTTTGAGGTTGTTTGTAATTCTCAACCGCATTAAATCTTTTATCCCAAATAGTTACTTCCCATAGCGTTTTCCATTCCACTTTTGTGCCCTCTAATAATTTATTTAAATAATTCATTTTATATCGTTGTTATTTTTAGATGGAAGTTGTTTTATCATTTTATCAAAGTCGCTTTCAAACAATCTATCTTGTATAATTCTGTATTTTTCGAATTCGGTTTCGGCATGGGCTTTTGCAATTTCGGCAGTAACTTTTCCGGCATCTTGCAGCACGTTTCTGTCTGTAGCCTCAATAAATCTATTTAGGCGAGTCTCCCAATCTTCCATGGTCATGGGAATTTGCCTTGTTGCCATATCTTCCGCAATGTCCAGGTATGCAGAAACCAAGCGCTGTAGCTGCTGCATCTCTTTTTCGGAAAGATAGTTTTTGGCAACGCTTACATCAAATTTCTGGATTTTACCTTTCGGTGCGTCTTTCCAAGTAGTTAGCCCCATGTTATCTTTTTGGTGATCGGCTCGGGTTACAATGATTTCTGCGGCGGTATTGCCATGTATTGCCCAATGCAACTTGTTTTGCACCGTTGCAAAAAAACGTTTTGTGGCCGAGGCAGTTACATCATAATCAATGGCAGTAGCATAAATGTCGGTTATTTTCTGATAGAATTTCCGCTCGCTCAATCTGATTTCTCGTATCCGCTGCAGTTGTTCCTCAAAATATTTTTTGCCAAGTATGGTGCCATCATTTTTCAAGCGTTCATCATCCATCGCAAAACCTTTGATAGTAAACTCTTGCACGATTTGCGTTGCCCATTTTCTAAACTGTACCGCTCGCTCTGAATTTACCTTATATCCTACCGCAATGATAGCCGAAAGGTTGTAGTGCTGGGTTTCGTAGCTTTTGCCATCGATGGCAGTTATCCGGAATTTCCGGATAACTGAATATTGGTTTAACTCGTTGTCTGTAAATATCTTTTGCAGATGTTCGCTAATGGTTCTTACATTCAAATCGTAAAGCACTCCCATCATTTTTTGCGATAGCCAAATATTTTCATCGGCATACACCACCTCCACGCCATTTTCGCCTGTGGCGGCAATAAAAGTTAAATACTCTGCTGCTGACGATCTAACTATATCTTTGTTTGTTTTTTTGTTGCTCATCCCTCAATCTCCTTTACAATTAAATCAATATCAGCCCGCAACTTATTTATCTTCTCTACTGTAGTAACAATTTCTGCATTCAATTCTGAAATATCAATATACTCACGGTTATCCTTTGCCTCCACATACGAACTAACCGAGAGGTTATAATCGTTTTCTGCAATCGTGCCATTGTCAATAGTCTTAGCCACATGTGCCACATTGGCTTTGCTTTCGAACATGTGCATAATCGCCTCAATGTGTTTATCTTCCAGGACATTGTTGTTGGTGGCTTTCTTAAAAAAATCTTCCCCGCTTGCATCAATAAACTGGGTTTTATTTTCAGTTTTATGTTTTGACAGAACGAGAATATTAACAGCTATTGATGTTCCATAGAACAGATTCGGAGCTAAAGAAATGACGGTCTCTACAAAGTTATTATCCACTAAGTACTTTCTTATTTTCTGCTCTGCACCGCTACGGTAAAAGATACCAGGGAAACAAACAATAGCTGCCCTGCCTTTACTTGATAGATAGTATAATGCATGTAATACAAATGCAAAATCGGCCTTTGATTTAGGAGCCAATATACCTGCAGGAGCAAATCGGTCGTCATTAATAAGCGTTGGATCATCACTACCTATCCAATTAATGGAATAAGGAGGATTAGAAACGATGGCATCAAATGGTTTTTCATCGCCATAGTGTGGGTCAATGAGTGTATTTCCAAGGGCAATATTAAACTTGTCGTAGTTGATGTTGTGCAAAAACATGTTCATACGGGCAAGGTTATACGTCGTATGGTTTACTTCTTGCCCATAAAAACCTTCTTCAATAATATGATTGTCAAAGTGTTTTTTGGCTTGCAGAAGTAAAGAACCAGAACCTGCCGCAGGGTCATAAATTTTATTTACTGTTGTCTGCTTGTGCATGGCAAGTTGTGCGATGAGTTTTGATACATGCTGAGGCGTAAAAAACTCACCTCCTGATTTACCTGCATTGGCGGCATAATTGGATATTAGAAATTCATAAGCATCGCCAAAAAGGTCGATTTGATTGTCCTCGAAATTACCAAAATTCAATTCTTCTACACCTTTCAAAACGGCAGCTAAACGAGCGTTTTTACCTTCAACGGTATTGCCAAGTCGTGTGCTTGTAGTGTCAAAGTCGGCAAACAATCCTTTTATATCTGGTTCGGATGGATAACCATTTGCAGAACTTTCAATAGCGTCAAAAATAGCTTTTAAGTCTGTATTCAGATTGGGGTTTGTATTGGCTGTTTTGGCAATATTCACAAAAAGTTGACTCGGATAAATGAAATAACCTTTGGTTTTTATCGCATCGTCTTTTATTTCGGGTGTAATGTCTTTATCAGGGTATTTTGCATAGTTTACACTTTCATCACCACCTTCAATGTAATTGGTGAAGTTTTCACTAATAAAGCGATAGAAAAGCGTTCCTAAAACAAACTGTTTAAAGTCCCATCCATCAACCGAGCCACGAACCTCGTTGGCTATTTTCCAAATTTTAGCTTGCAATTCTTGTCTTTGTGCTATGCTTGTCATTTTGTTTCCCTTATTAAGTCCTTTGGATTTACGCCTAAAATCTCAGCAATTTCAAATAGAATTTCAAGTTTAGGTTGCTGTCTGTTTTGCACATAACCATTAACCATGTTATAGCTTTTACCTAGCTTTTCAGCAAGCCATTTTTGCTTGATTCCTTTTTCTTCTAATACTTCCTTTATTCTATTCATTGATTTTAGAATTGAATCCTCAAAAATAGATTTTTTATCTCGTTTTGCAATATAAAAAATACTGCTTCTATTGTTAGTTCTGAGTGGGTAGGCAAAATTGCACTCTTTGGCAAAGCTTCGGTTGCAGCGTTGGCATGTGGGGCTTGCCAATGTGTGCAATGTGGGTGGGGTTTCTGCCTTTTTTTGCGGGGGGAAGAAAAAAACAAAATAAATTTCCATCAAATTGGACTGTCCTGTCAAAAAGCTAAATCTTTTCTATTTTCAATTTATCAATATCGTTTCTGTCTGGTCGTCTGTCTTTTTACACTTGTTGCCAGCGCTTTGCATTGATGAAGGGCAGTCCCGATAGGGCTGCCTTTCATTCAATGCATTGTTAGCATCGTGTTGTTTTATTTACTTTATTGCTTTATAAATCTATAACCCAGCCCTAATGACAAAAATCTTCCGGTCCCATCTGAATAACTTATTGCTTCCGGTTGCACAATACCCTTGTAACTATAACTCATTCTCAACTCCTGAATGGTTTTGTGACCAAATACTTGCTGTACTTCCATAAATAACTCAAGTCTTCCCCAAAAAGCAAAACCAAATTTTACGCCAACAATTGGGACTAATTGGGTGTTAGAAAATGCTTGAGATTTAATAGTATTTAATAATTCAAAATTGTCAGGTTTTATGCCTTGAGGTATTTCGTTACCAATAATTTCGCTACCATCAGGAATGGACCTTTGAAGACCTAACCCCAGGTTCGGCTGTACAATAAAGTTACCTTGAGAAAAAATGTTGTATCCAATGCCAAAATCAAATCTATGGACATTTGTTCCATTCCACCCTGTACTTCCTCCTTCATTTTCTTTATAAAAATGAAACAATGTAGCAATTGGATATTTTGAATACCTCCCAAACACTATCCAATTTTTGCTAAGGAAATGCTCATAATTAACCTGCCACAACCAATCATCATTACCTCCAACTCCATTACCTTTCGCTTCTGGATGCATACTGACCCTTTCTTTATCAAAAATATAGGTTGGACCAAAACCTAAAGTTACAACCTGCCCTTTTAATGAACAGCATGAAAATAGTATGATAAAAATAAATAAATAATGATTATTCATGATGCTAATTTAAAACTAACCTTGGTTTATCAACACCAAATCCAAAGAAAGTGCCACCTGTTTTTAATCTCAATCGATGACCCGACGAAAGCTTCCCTGGATCTATAAAATTTTTGCCTGTTTGAGTAATAATATTTTGCCAGGATCCGTTAGGTGATCCAACTGACATGCATTTTTCATTGAACGGTACATTAACAATTATACAATTCCCCTGCGATACCTCTTTTGTAAAACTTCCTGCTAAATTCGCACAAACGCCTGTTGTATTAAAAATCAGATTCAACGGAACCCAAATTCCTAAAAAATTTTTCGCAAAATGTTTACTTTTACATCCAATCTCACCATCTTTTACCCATATTGCTGCTTCTATTGTAATTTCTTTGCCACTACCTCCTGCATTAGTCCATATATGTTTATCTTTTTTTTCTTTTTTAACGCCGCAATTGCAATAATACAGGATTGAACCATGACAAATTCTTTGTTTACCGGCAGGAACGCCCGGATTAAGGTTCCATACATCAAGCGTAACTGAGCCATTTGATTTTTGATTACAGTCTATATTGATCGGGTTTCCATACGCTTTAGAACCATCACTGAAAGTCCACTCATAAATATCGAACATTGTCGATCCTATCAATTCTACTCTAATTTTACCATTACTTAAGTTCGTTGCAATAAGCATATCCGATAAATCACAAGCCAATGGACTTTCTTCGTTCGTAAAGTCTGGCTCAACATACTCTTTTTCTGATGTAACCCTGCCATCTTGACTGTAATTGTAAAATCTGCTCCATATATCTTTTACATCATTTGTAATGATTAGATTCCCTTTCTGTAATAAATCATTGTATTAAGCTGTTTTGATTTCATTGTATGTTGACCAATCATTATTAAGCACTATTGCAACTCCACCATTGTCAAAAAATTTAAATATTCTGGTTCCAATTTGAACTGAATAATGGGAGTTTAAAGCACTTTTTAGAAACGGGTCAGACACAATTGAAAACACTGAATTGTCGCCGTTGTTTAATGCATTGTTAATGATAGTTTCTTCTGCCTTTCGGGCAGATACAAAACCTGACATTTGCTGTTCCATTCTTAATGCGACCGGATGGTCAGTAAGATTTGGAAGAAATTCCTGAGTTAGATCAACTCCCAGATGGGCGTAGGCCATTTTAACTTGATTACTATCATTTTCTAATTCTTCCAGATTTTGTATGTACAGTTCAAAATCACTATAATTATCAAAATGCAACATGCCATTGATAACATAAGGAACTGTGTTTCTTAATTCCAAAGAAGAATTTTGTCCAATTTTGCTATCTTCCTTTAAACAGGACGATACCAAAATTAGGATTGCTAAGCCCATAACGATTGATAAAAGCACTTTTGACTTTGTCATAATATTTGTTTTAAAAATTAATTAAAAAATTCTTTAGCATCTATCAAATTAGAATCTCGCAATACGACACATATCTCAAGGTTGCTAATTTATGTCTTCAAAACTCCCACAATATTCTGGGGCGGCTTTAAAACATGCTACAATCCCGCTTCAATCGATGCTAACGTTTTCGGGCTTTGCGTTCGGGCGGGTTTCGGACATGTCATGACAGAAGCGTCTTGAGCACAAAACTGTCAACCAGCACAGAACTTGAATAGAAGCATAAAGCTCCAAGTTTGTACGTCACCCCGCCTGACGCAAAACCCGTGTTGAACTAAACCTTCGGTAGCTTTCCCACGCCCGAAAGTTTGGTGGTTTATAATTTGCTGTCATTAAGATTTTTACTAAAAGCAACAAAAGATGACAACAAAAAAGAAAGCTCCCGATTAAAATCCTGACCTTCAGCGTCATGGAACCTGTGCTGATCGCAGCGTCAGTAGATTTAGGAAAGCACACATTGATCGCACGTGCCAAGGTACAAGGTAGTGGATTTGCGGAACTTATAGAAAGATTTGAGAAAAAACTTTCTATCACAGGTCGCAGTAAGCGCACTTATTTGAACTATTCCCGCCATCTGGCAGCCATTGTAAAATCCGGTTCAAACTGACCAGGCAAATCCGGTCCAAATTGACCAGGCAAATCCGGTTCAAACTGACCAGGCAAATCCGGTGAAATTGACCAGGCAAATCCGGTCCAAATTGACCAGGCAAATCCGGT
>DDTL01000090.1 GCA_002344345.1 Saprospiraceae bacterium UBA2365 | reverse complement strand
GGATACAAACATTTAGTTGGTCAGTTATTTTTAACAGTAACTATGGTGTTAAATGTATAGAGCAAAATAAATATTAAATGAAAATGGGTAAAATGAAATTCACATAAATAAAATGCAGGATTTATTGGTTAGCTATGAAGTATATTTTTTAGTTAAGTTTGATTTTTGGGATACGGGAAATTATATGCTTATATAAAAAAATGGTTTTCCTACATGCTTTAAGTCAGGGCAGGACAGGTGAACTCAAAAAAAAACCCTGACGTTCTACCGTCAGGGTTCATGATTATTTCTTTACAGGTTTTAATTAAAATTTCACATTTATGCTTTCTAACTTAAGTGTGACATCATTCTAATGATAAAATCCATGTAGACCGAAATCTAATCAATACCTTCTTTCTCTGGACTGAAATCTTCTGTCTCTGTCACCTCCGCTTCTTGGCTGGAAATCTTTTGCTCTGGGCTCTGAAAGCTTAACAACAATAGCTCTTCCTTTAACATCTCTTCCGTTCAGGCCTTCAATAGCTTCATTTCCTGCTTCATTACTGGGCATTTCAATAAAACCAAAACCTCTTGAACGGCCAGTATTTCTGTCAGTTACGATTTTAACTGAGCTTACTTCTCCGTAAGCTTCGAAAAGTTTTTGTAAATCTCCATCACGAACTGTGAAATCCAAATTTGCAACATAAATGTTCATAAAAAAAATAATAATAAATTAAAAGATAAATAAAAACATTATCAAAATTTATGCCCGATAAACGGAATCATCGNNAATAAAATGCTTAGAAAATCAATTTATTGTGTCATTATATTATAAAAAATATTAAAATTCTTTGTTTGAGATTTTCCAAATTGGTCTGAATACAATTTTTTTTCATTTTATTACCAGATATCCCGGTTTTGGTACCATTCACAATTCGGATTTTGTTTCGTTATTACAATTGTTTTACTTTTACCGCAAAATAATAAGCTGTTATCATCTTCATACTCTTTAATAGCCTGAAATCGAAGGGGTGATCCTGATAGGCAGCCGGCAAAATTAACCTTATTATAGAATGAAATATTTACTTTATATTTTAGTTTACCTTTTGGCTTTCGTATATCAGCCCGCCATCGGGCAGCAGACTGTTCAGCAACAAATGCAGAAAAATCCGGTTTTTCTGTTTGGCTTTGAATACGGATATCACCTCGTTGGGGGTGATCTCAGTCAGCGTTTTGGACCTAATCTGTGTGTCGGGGGCAACATCACTTACATGCCGCAAAACAAAAACTACCATTTTGGCGTAAAAGCCTCTTATTATTTTGGTGATACCGTAAAACAGGATGTTTTGGCGCATCTGAGGGACAAAAACGGATATATACTCGGCATAAATTATGAGTATGCACAGGTGAAATTGCGCCAAAGGGGTTTTGAAACTAGCGCCTTAATAAGCAAGGTTTTTCCGTTTGGCAATCAACATTCACGGTCCGGATTAAGGGTTGACCTTGGCATCGGATTATACCAGCATTGGATCAGATTGCAGGATGATTTTGTGACAGCAGCTCAGCTGAACGATCCTTATGATAAGGGCTATGACCGATTGTCCAATGGTCTTTCGCTGACTCAGTTTGTCGGTTACCAATATATCAGTAAAGATAAAGGGATCAATTTCTATGCAGGATTCGATTTCCTGCAGGCTTTTACCAAAAACAGGAGATACTACGATTTTGCGACGATGGGCGTGGACACGGAAAACCGGACAGACCTCATGTATGGCTTGAAGGCAGGTTGGATATTGCCCATTTACATTGAAAAAAGTCCCGAAACGATCTATTACTGATCCTGCTTTTCTTTTTCCTCAAATTTGATAGAGACTGAATTGATGCAATATCGTTGCCCGGTTGGGTCCGGACCATCATCAAAAACATGCCCTAAATGCCCCCCGCATCTGGCGCACATGAGTTCTGTCCGCCTGTATCCCAGCAAATAATCATCTTCCGTTTTTATGTTTTCGGACTTGATCGCATCATAAAAACTCGGCCATCCGCAATGTGCATCAAATTTGGTTTCAGAATCGAACAATTCCAGTCCGCATGCCCGGCAGACGTAGGTCCCATCTTCAAAATGATCCCAATACATCCCTGTAAATGGTCGCTCAGTTCCTTTTTTACGCAAAATATTGAATTCAGTGGGAGACAATTCCTGCTTCCATTCATCTTCTGTTTTGTTGAGGGGAACAATGGTATCAGAAAGCCCGTAATCCATGTTATTGATCGTTTTTTTTAGTGATTGAACCCTGTGATCTGGTTGTTTTGATATGGAAAAGCCAAGCACAGCCATAACCAGTACGATGCCGGCAAACAATACGAAATATTTGGTTTTTTTCATATTTATCGTGTTTTGAACTGCTATTTTTCCGAACTGTTATCCAAATTTTTCGGAATATGGTCGCCACAATACTTTTTTGTTAGAACATATTAAAGTGCGAATTGTTTTCAATCATATTTTTGCATTGAAGTTTCATTTAACTTCATCAATAAAAAATTGAAATGAGCAAGCACGGGAAAATTCTGGTAGGAATGAGCGGTGGTGTCGACAGCACAGTCACAGCTTTATTATTACATGAACAGGGATATGAAGTCATAGGCGTGACACTTAATATCCTGGATTACACGTATGCCGAAAGCCGGGTGCACAATCCTTGCTGCAGCCTTGATTCGGTCATGGGCGCAAAAGAAATAGCTGATTTTATAGGGTTCAAACACATGATCGTAGACATCAGGGAAAAGTTTTCCGAAACAGTCATGGAGGGATTTAAGGAGGAATACATGCGTGGCCGCACACCAAATCCCTGTATCTGGTGCAATGCCGAGATCAAGTGGAAAGGACTGATCCAAACCGCAGATGAGTTCGGTTGCGAAAAAATTGCTACCGGGCATTATGCACGAACAGATGTAAAAAATGGCCGGACTTTCCTCAAACGCGGCGTTGATCCACTCAAAGATCAAAGTTATTTCCTCTGGGCACTGGATCAGCATGACCTTTCAAGAACAGTTTTTCCACTTGGGGAAATGACCAAACCTGAAGTGCGGAGCATCGCTTTTACCAGAGGTCATGTGCGTATGGCTAATAAACAGGAAAATTTCGATATCTGCTTCGTACCGGATAATGATTACCGGGCTTACCTGAAAGATGTGATCCCTGGAATGGAAGAGGATTATAAAGGAGGAAATTTTGTAGACAAAAATGGCAATGTTTTAGGCCAACATGAAGGTTATATGCACTATACGATCGGTCAAAGGAAAGGCCTTGGGATCGCTCTTGGTATACCTATGTATGTTACACGCATCAATGCCTCCAAAAACACTGTTGAACTGGGTGAAGAAACTGATCTGATTCGGAACGGGATGATCGTAGGTCGATTGAACCCGATGAAATATGATCAGATCCCGGAGATGGAAGCGGTAACAATGATCAGGTATAAAAGCAAGGGTGTCCTGAGTCAATTGAAAAGGCAGGGCGAACAGCTGAGCGTAGAATTTCTGGCCAATACCAAAGGCGTCGCTCCGGGCCAGTCAGCCGTGTTTTATGAGGATGATGATGTGATCGGTGGCGGCATCATAATGGAAAGCCTTTGAAGGATGTAGTGGTTTTTGAAGAATCATTACCCGGGCATTTAGTGATTAAGTCTTTTAGTCTTATTGTGATTTGGAATAAAGTGCTAGCATAAAGATTATTTCATTAAATTTGCTCAGCTTGTTAAATCGTTTGCCCTGAACCATACATCTTTGGCTAAAAGACTAAAAGTATTATCAAAAACAAAAACCTAACCATGTCAGTGATCATTGAATTTGCCATGTTTCCTACAGATAAAGGAGAAAGTGTAAGCCAACAGGTGAGCCGTGTGATCGATATGATCAGACAGCAACCCTTTCATTATCAGTTGACTGCAATGGGCACCATCATCGAAACAGAGGAATTGAGTCAGGCGCTTGCGATCGTTCAGAAAGCACATGATATTCTTGCGGAAGATTCCAACAGGATCTATGCAAGCATCAAACTGGATATCCGTAAGGATCAAGTCAACCGCATGGAACAGAAGATCCAATCCATCGTCTCCAAAATCGGATCAGTGAATACTGATAAGCAGGATAACATGCAATAAAATATTTTTTTTGTGACAACCGAACAAAAACACTTATTGAATGGTGTGCAAAAACTTTGCAGGAGTGAAATATTTATTGCCTTATCACTCAGAGTAAATATTTGTATGGTGTCTGTGCTAAGGGCATTTTTGCATCTTTAAGCTAAAATAATTCATTTATATCCTGTACCGAAGCGTGAGAGATAAAACCTCGTGAAAAGAGATGTTTGAAGAACAAGATAATTTCAGCAGATCCTCGGCAATTGCTCACCTACCTGCATGTGAACCACACGCATGCCTCCGAAATCGCTTCGGATCAAAACCGTCCCGGGATGATCTTCCACCACAGTACCGATGATCGCGGCATCCTGCCCGTACTCCTGTCTGCGCAGGTCTTCCACAAATACATCAGCCACAGAAGCCTCCACAAATGCAAGGAAAATGCCTTCATTCGCCACATACAATGGATCCAGACCGAGCATCTCACATGCACCGCTGACCTGTTTATCCATCGGTAAACTGATTTGCTCCAGTTCAAAACCCAAATGAGTGTCACGCGCTAGCTCATTCAAAGTGGAAGAGACGCCTCCACGCGTAGGATCGCGCATCAGGTGAATTTGTTTTCCATACAGATCCAGCATTTTTTCAACAGATTTGTTGAGATTGCGGGTGTCGCTTTCGATATCGGATTCAAATTCGAGTCCCCGCCTTACAGACAAAATGGCAATGCCATGCGTTGCGATCTGTCCGCTCACTATGATCTTGTCACCTGGTTTTATATTGCTGATCCTGATGTCTGCATTTGGATGCAGTGTGCCTATGCCTGTAGTATTGATAAAGATCTTGTCGCCTTTTCCCTTTTCTACCACTTTGGTGTCACCTGTAACGATCGTCACACCGGCTTTCCCGGCTGCATATTTAACACCGATCATAACTTCCCATAAGTCCTTGATCTTCATACCTTCTTCAATAATGAAGGCCAAAGAAAGATATTTTGGGATGCCGCCGCACATGGCTATATCATTGACCGTGCCATTCACAGCCAGTTCGCCTATATTGCCTCCGGGGAAAAATATGGGTGAAATCACGAAACTGTCCGTGCTGAAAACAGCTTTTCCTTCCAAAGGTATTAAAGCTCCGTCATGTCGCCTTTCAATCCCGTCATTTTCGGTGAACAACTGAAAAACGGTGCTTTCCAACAACGCATTGGTCAGTTTTCCTCCACTGCCATGAGCCAACGTGATGATCTCATAGTCGAGTTCCGGCATCGGACACTGAAGTTGCATTTTTATCCTGTCTGTCATATCAAATATCTTTGGTAAGCGATCCACCTGATCGTTCATCTTTAATTCTATCGGGAAAAACTGTGGCAAAATGGTAATAGGCGGCACAGGCGCCTTCGGAAGAAACCATGGGAGCGCCCAAAGGGTTTTCTGGAGTACAAACCTTGCCGAACATCGGGCATTCCACCGGTTTTTTAATGCCTTTCAGAACCAATCCGGCAATACAATCGCTATTTTCAGCAGATTTTGCAGATTTTAATTCAAATCGTTGGGCAGCATCAAAAGTTTGGTATGTGTCTTTAAGCCGAAAGCCCGAATCCGGGATTTCTCCGATGCCGCGCCATTGTTGAGGAGCGACTTCAAATACTTCTCGCATGACATCCATTGCAGCAGGGTTACCCTGAGGATTGACTATTCGCGTATATTGGTTCTCAAGGGAAAATTGACCTTTTTCAAGCTGACTGACCACCATCAATATTCCCTGTAGCAGATCCACCGGTTCAAAACCAGTGATCACAATAGGTATTTTATAGTCTTCCACCAGAGAGAAATAATCCTGGAAACCCATGACCGTCATCACGTGACCGGCAGCCAGAAATGCATCCACCCGGGTGTCAGGGTCGTCCATCACAGCTTTGATTGCCGGTGGCACCAACACATGTGACACGAGTATTGAAAAGTTTTTGATTTTCATCTTTTTGGCTTGTATCACTGCCAGTGCGTTTGCCGGAGCAGTGGTTTCAAAACCTACCGCGAAAAAAACTACTTCCTTATCCTGATTTTCAGCAGCGATTTTGACCGCATCCAAAGGTGAATAAAGTATACGTACATCGGCGCCTCTTGCTTTTGCCTGTAAAAGACTCATGGAATTACCCGGAACACGGATCATATCACCAAAAGAGCAAAGTATAACACCTTTTTTTTGACTAAGTTCCACCGCCTGATCAATTAAATGGGGTGGTGTCACACAAACCGGGCAGCCCGGGCCGTGCACCATGGTGATCTCATCGGGTAACATGTTGATGATCCCGTTTTTTACCAGAGAATGGGTTTGTCCGCCACAAACTTCCATGACCGACCAGCGTTTGGTCACCGTGGTTTTGATCTTTTCCAGCAGCAGTTTTACCTGTTCCGGATCCCTGAATTCACTAATAAACTTCACCTGCACATTTTTTAATCGGTCACAAATTAACAACATTTTTTTGACTTGCCCGGATCAGTTTTTATATGTATTGCATTAAAAAATCTGTTTTTCAGGAGGCTTTTGTTGATATTTTAATGATCACCCTATAATTTTATCATGTTTTCCAAAATAGATTTGACAGATAATCTGAACAATAGACCCTGAATAATTGCGTTATGGTATCAAATTAGTTTAAACAAAACACAGCCACATCTTTTGAACCAATGGCGATTTTTTTTTGAGATAATATTTAGCTTTAACTTAAAAATGACACTATGCACCTAAAAAAGTCTCTCTTGATTTTTTTCTTACTCACCATGATTACAATTGGTTTTACTACGATTCATGCACAGGAAAGCAGTATGATCGCCTTTGATAAAGCGATCAAATGGGAAAAAACGATGGAGGGCAAAATGGAATTCTGGGGTGCACCATACTTTCCCTGGACTTTCGATGGAGCTGCTTATGATGGACAAACGGTCATTTTTCCTGTATTTTGCACCCAAATACCGGTGAGCAGGGCAGGAGAGATCACCTGGAAAATCAGGGATGTGGAATGGATGGATCTTACAACCGATGTGATTCCTCCTGAACTGGAGACCGAGCTTAACCCTCAAATATCTGTTTTGGATGAAAGAGGCGAACAGTTTATCCAGATCCGGTTCCAGCCTTTGGTAAAATCCGGAAATGGGCTGGTGAAAGCTGTCAGGCGGATTTCTTTGGCATTGGAAATGATCCCCGGCGAGACCTCTTTTAGTTCGAATAATGAAAGGGATCTTACTTTATCTGCTTTGAGCGATGGAACAATCTACAAGATAACGGTGGCGACTGACGGTATATACAAACTGGATCAGGAATATCTCACAGGCCTGGGTATTGACCTCAAAAACTTAAATCCTTCTAAAATAAAGGTTTTTGGAAGTGATTCAGGTCCTGTTCCCGAACTGATCGCCACGCAGAGGGTGGAAGATCTGGATGAAGTTCCCCTGCAGGGTTTCGGATTGGAAGATGGCAGATTTGATCAGAATGATTATCTGCTCTTTTATGCACAGGGACCCGATAAGTGGGAGTTCAATCCGGCAAAAAAATCATACGAATTTAACAAAAACATATACTCAGATAAAAACTATTATTTTATCAAGATCAGTGATTCACAGGGTAAGAGGATCAGTACCTTGCCGGATCCGGAGAACAGCAGTTATTTCTCAGATGATTATGATCTTTACAAAGTTCATGAAAATGATAAAGTCAATTTGCTCGCTCAAAATGATTTTACAGAAGGTACCGGGCAGAGTTGGTATGGTGAAAGTTTCTATAGTGTAAAGGAGCAGGATTTTTTATCTGGTTTCAGTTTTGATCAGATCAATTTTAGTGAGCCGGTCCAGGTGTATTGTGAAATGGCAGCCAGGAGTTATTCGACCTCACTAATATCTCTGACAGTCAATGACAGGATTTTTCAAAAATCCATTTCAAGTGTTTCTTCAGGTGTAAATGATACCTATGCCAGGAAAGGGATCATTCAGGATTCGCTTTATCTGACTGAAAATTTAAAAACGCTTAAGGTAAAAACCACTGCGTCCAATGCCTGGCTGGATAAACTGATCATGACTGTCAGGAGTCCCTTGATTTTCATGGGAAGACCGCTTTATTTTAGCGATAAAAAGTCATTGGGTCGCGAAATTGCAGGATTCAGGATCAACAAAGCTCAACCAGATATGACCATCTGGGATATCTCAGATCCGCTGGAACCAATCATCCAGGAGTATACAGAATCAGGTGGGCAGTATGTGACTTTTAGTTACGAGGCTCAGAATCTGGCTAAATATGTTGCATTTAAACCGGGAACAGACTTTCCCACACCGGGCAAAGGCGAGCAAATACCCAATCAGAACCTTCACGGGATCACCCAGGCAGATATGATCATAATATATTATAAAGATTGGAGAGAACAGGCTGAAAAACTGGCAGCACACAGAAAAGCTTTCAATGGCTTTAATGTAACGACTGTTGATATTGATCATATTTTTAATGAGTTTTCATCAGGCAGACAAGATCCGGGTGCCATCAGGGATTTTATGAAAATGGTATATGACAGGAGTCCATCCTTAAAATATTTACTTCTGTTTGGCGATGGTTCATTCGATTATAAAGCCATTCATAATCCGTCCAGCAATGACAACTTTATTACTGTTTACGAGACAAAAGAATCGCTTAACCCGACTTCAGGCTATGTGTCGGATGATTTTTACGCCTTACTCTCTGCAAATGAAGGTAACGGACTCGAAGGAGCTATGGATATATCAGTCGGGCGACTTCCTGCTCGTTCATCCATGCAGGCAGAGTATCTGGTAGAAAAGATCATCGCCTATGAAACTTCTCCCAAAAATAATGGTGATTGGGTCAACAGGCTCGTGTTCCTCGCGGACGATGAAGACAGTAGCCTCCATCTGGATCAAACAGAAAAGGTGACTCGATATATCGAGCAGAATTTTCCTGTATTTAATATAGATAAGATCTATCTGGATGCCTTTAAACAGGAAGTCAATGCCGGGGGTCACCGGTATCCTGATGTCAACAAGGCTTTGGCAGACAACATTTTTAAAGGAATATTATCCATGACGTATGTTGGTCATGGTGGTCCGGGTGGTTTTGCTCAAGAGCGGATATTGAAGATTGAGGATATATATAACTGGAACAACGGGGATAAACTTCCATTATTGGTAACTGCAACCTGCTCATTTACAGGATTTGATGATCCATCAGTCAATTCTGCCGGTGAAGCAACCATATTAAGGCAAAATGGTGGTGTGGTGGCTCTTTTGTCAACAGTAAGGGTCGTTTATTCGGCTGCTAATTCAATCCTGATCGATGCCGTTTACTCAGAAATTTTCAAATCTTTGGATGATCAGGCCTTCAGACCATTGGGCGAGGTCATCAGAGTTGCCAAAAACAAGGTCAATGACACAACCAATAAACGTAAATTCCTTCTTTTCGGAGATCCTGCCATGAGTTTGATCCTGCCTGCGTACAAGGTGTATACCACAAAAATTAATGATGTGGAAACAGGTTCAGGTCTTTATCCTGATACGCTCAATGCACTCTCAACTGTCAGGATCGAAGGCTATGTGGGTGATCAAACCGGCCAGGTGATGACCAATTTCAATGGCGAATTGAGTACGATAGTATTTGATAAGCATCTAAAGGTCGAAACCCTTCAGAATGATGCTGCTTCTCCCAAAAGAAGTTTTGATGTGCAAAAGAATATTTTGTTCAAAGGAACTTCCAGAGTGAATGAAGGCTTGTTTACAGTGGAATTGACCCTTCCAAAGGACATCAATTATGAATTTGGTAAAGGAAAGATCAGTTATTATTACGATAATAAGGATAATTTGGATGCTGCAGGTTATTTCAATCAGTTTATAATCGGAGGAAGTGTTGAAAATCCTGTTACGGAAACTGAAGGACCCGAGATCTCACTGTATATCAACCATACCGGTTTCAAGCCAGGAGACATAACCAGCAACAAACCCATTCTGCTGGCTTACATTACAGATGACACAGGTATCAATGTGAGTGGCACCAGCATCGGGCACGATATCAAGGCTATTTTGAATGATGATCCGAATAACGCATATATTCTGAACGATTTTTGGAAGCCTGAACCCGATAATTTCAAAGCAGGATGGATACAATCACCCCTTGGACAACTGGAAGAAGGCAATCACAGTATTTATTTTGAAGCCTGGGACATTCTCAATAACAGAGGTTCAGCAACCCTTGATTTCGTTGTCGCCACTTCTGAAGAGCAGGCTATCAAAAATCTGATGAATTTTCCCAATCCTGTGGTGGACCAGACACGTTTTTATTTTGAACATACGCTTCCGGATGCCACACTTGAACTCAATATCCACATTTTTGATTTAAACGGAAAACACGTCAAAACGATCATTTCAAATGCTTATACAGATGGTTTTAAATCAGAAGACACCGTTTGGGATGGTTTGGATTTTTCGGGTAATAAAATACCTCCCGGAGTTTATATCTATTCCATTAAAGCTTATAGCAGGATACTCGATTCGACGATCGAAAGTGAATTCTCAAGATTGGTTCTGATGAAATAATGGTTGAAAAATTCAGGGGTTGACCGAAAGATCAACCCCTGAAAAATCTGGATCTGTAAGCCGGATTCTGTACTATTTGCATAGCTTCCATCATTTATCTTGTCCTTATGTCACCATAAGGATCTGTCTCTGCCTACCCCTTCCGGCAGCCATGCGAACATGGCATTTTGCGAGCAACAATTTGCTGTTAACAGCGCTGGAATATACATGGCATTTCAACCTGCAAGGTTTATCCATCCTGAGGATCACTCTTCAGGATCGTGTGCTCTTACCACACGTTTTCACCCTTACCTCAACAAAAATGCTGCGGCGGTAATTTTCTGTGACACTCTCTGTATTCCCAACAAAATTGGAAACCCCATCCGTTAGATGGTGCAGCGCTCTGCGTTGTCCGGACTTTCCTCAGTATTTCTACCGCGATGGAACGATCCACTGCAATGATACGATTTTTTTAGGGAAAACCAGCTTCAGAATCAAACTTTATGGTAAATGTACTGATGTTCAGATGTTGAAATGTTGAAATGTTGAATGTTGAATGTTGATTGTTGAAATGTTCAAATAAACAAATAAACAATTAAACAAGAATGCCTACCAGATCATCAGATCATCAGATAATCACCTTACTGGCCGGTTTCAGGAAGTTCTTCCTCAAATTTATTGTATTTGCCGGTGGCATCGAGTTCTTTAAAGATCTTATCGAGTACACCATTGACAAATTCCTTGCTTTTTTCCGTAGAATAGTTTTTTGAAAGTTCAACAAACTCATTCAATGTTACTTTGGCAGGAATGGTCTCAAAGTTCATGAATTCGGCGATGGCCATTTTGATCAACAGCATATCGAGAATCGTAACCCTGTCTTTGTCCCAGTTTTTAAGATTGGGAATGATCAGTTTATTAAATTTGTCCTCATCTTCAACCGTTTTGATCAGCAATTTTTCCCCGAAGTCTCTGGTAGTGATGTCCTCAGGATAAAAATCGTTATAGAAGTTTTCAGTGGGTCGTTCTTCTTTCAATACCTTTTTGATGGCTCCGATGATGATGCTTTTTTCACTTTCCCAATTGTAATAGTGATCCATCAGCAATTCATTGAACATTTCGTTTTGCCTGCAGAAACGATAAAGTTCCAGCAAAATATCTATGTCATCCTTTATGGTAGTTTCCCTGTCAGTATAATCAATATACATTTGTTCTTTGGAAAAATAGCTATAGATCTTATCAGTGAGATCCTTATCGACTATTTCCTCAAATTTCAATTTAGCAAACTTGGCATTCAGCCCCCGGTTGCCATCCAGTTTGGTGATGATAGGGTTATTGAATAGTTTTGCTTTGAATTGTTTATCCTTATCAGTGGGAAGATATTTTTTCTTTCTGGATGCTTCATCCTCGCGAGCTGCCCGGGTGATTTGAACCAAAAGGTAAAGGTTCATCAAAAACATCTCAAAAGTGTTGTCAACCGACCTCCAGTATAAGTCAATTGTCTCTGACAGTTTAAGTGCTTCATCCCGGTTTTTGGCGAACAAAACCTGCATTACTTTGACTCTGGTACTTCTTCTACTTAGCATGGAACTATTTCCGCATTTAGTGTTTATGCCACAAAAAAAAGAAAATTATCCTATATATTGTAGCCATAGGATGTTTTTTAACGATTTATTTTCCTTTAAACACGGGTTTCCTCTTTTCAAGGAATGCCTTTGCACCTTCCTGACTGTCTTCTGTTTTTATTAATTCACCAAATTTTTGAAACTCTTCCCTGAATCCATCTTTTGAATGGTCATAATAGGCATTAACGGCTTCAATGCATTTTTGAATGGCAACAGGTCCTTTGGAAGCGGTTTTTTGAAGGATGTTTTTTGCCAAAGCTATGCCGTCTCCTTTCGGAGCAATATGATTGGCCAAACCAAGTAATTTCGCTTCTTCTGCGAGTATCGCATCACCGGTCAGCAACATTTCAATGGCTTTGCCTTTTCCGATGTATTGCAATAACCGCTGTGTTCCGCCATAACCGGGGATCAAACCAAGATTCACCTCCGGTTGTCCAAACCTTGCGTGTTCTTCCGCTATCCTCATATGACATGCCATCGCCAGTTCGCAACCACCACCCAAAGCAAACCCATTGATCACTGCTATGACCGGAACCGGCATGTTTTCAATTTTAAAAAAAACATTTTGGCCAAATTCGCTCAAAGCCTTGCCTTCCTTTTCGGTCAATCCAACAAATTCACTGATATCCGCACCGGCAACAAATGATTTTTCGCCTGCACCAGTGATGATCACTCCGATCAATTCTTTTTGACTGTTGATCCTGGTAAAAACAAAATCCAATTCAAGCATCATCTCGTTATTTAGTGCATTCAAGGCATAGGGACGATTGATAGTGATTTGCAAAATGCCGTTGTCAGTTTCGGTGAGAATGTGTTTATATTCCATTATTTGAAAAAATTTGAAAGTTAATAATTATGATAGCCAATTTGGACCGGATAAGACCCAAAAATAAACATTTTCTGTTTTAATCTCTTATAATAATTAAATTTTGTGGACGAAAAAATTGTCTCTATACTTTAAGCCTGGTACAGGATATGCAACAGAATCAATAAAATATTTAATTCATGAGAAAAGATACTCAACCCAACCAGCTGTTTGCAGAGCAAAGCCCATACCTGCTCCAGCATGCCTATAATCCTGTCAACTGGTATCCATGGGGTGAAAAAGCATTACAGAAAGCAGCAGAAGAAAATAAAATGCTGATCATTTCTGTGGGTTATGCGGCTTGCCATTGGTGTCATGTAATGGANNATGGAAAAGGAATCTTTTGAAGATATCCGGGTAGCGGACTTGATGAATCAGCATTTCGTCTCAATTAAGGTGGACAGGGAAGAAAGACCTGACATCGATGATATTTATATGAATGCCTGCCATCTGTCGGGACGGAGGTCATGCGGATGGCCTCTGAATGCTTTCGCATTGCCCGATGGACGTCCTTTTTGGGCAAGTACCTATTTCCCTAAAGAACAATGGTTGGATATCCTGAGGCAAATTGTCGGAATCAGGCAAAATGAGCCTGAAAAACTGATCGTGGCTGCTGAGGAGATCATGAAGGGCATCAACCAGTTGAGTCTGATCCCTCACCAGGAAGAAAAGACCGGAATTTCAAAGGAATTTCTGGAAAATGCCTGCAAAAGCATATTGGCGCAACAGGATTTTGAACTGGGTGGAAGACGGGGGCAACCCAAATTTCCCATGCCTGTGATTTATCAGTTTTTGTTGCAATACCACCAATATTTTAATGAGCCTTTAGCTTTGAATGCGGTCGTGGCGACTCTGGACAACATGATGATGGGTGGTATCTATGATCAGCTCGGTGGTGGTTTTGCCCGGTATTCAGTGGATAGCTATTGGTTTGCCCCTCATTTTGAAAAAATGCTG
>DDTL01000064.1 GCA_002344345.1 Saprospiraceae bacterium UBA2365 | reverse complement strand
GTTAATTTATGTCTATTTATTTTTTTAGCTTTGACATGATTTCGGCAATCTGTTTTGATTATTTAGTTTAATTATTAATAAAGGTGTCAGGAAATTGCAAGGAATTTCAAGCAGTTTTATTGCCTGAATTTAATAAAATTCCGGTATAATTGGTTTTATATTTTGAGAAAGGAAAGCCGTATTTACGTTTTCTTCAATTAAGGTAAACTTTGATTTTAGCGCAGTATAGTACTTTGTAATATGTGTAAATTGATTAACCCAAAAGATCATTATGCTTAAAACTTTAATGATCATTGGTGGAACATTGTCCTTAGCCATCGGGATCATAGGAATATTCATACCCGGTCTTCCAACAACACCTTTTTTATTGCTTACAACGGCATTATATCTTAGAAGTTCGGAAAAGTTGTATAATAAACTACTTAAAACCAAAATAATAGGAGATTATATCAGGGAATACAGAGATGCTAAGGGGATGACCCTGAGACAAAAAGTTTCATCTATCGGCTTGATGTGGGTTATGATCTCTGCATCATCCTTTTTTTTCATTGATTCAATGAAAATCAAAGTGATCATTATTCTATTGGGTGGTATCGGCACTTATGTGATGGGTTGGAAAGTACCAACAGCTGGTAAGCAATAGTTTTCGTATTCCATACTTTTAAATCTTGAGTCTGATCCGAAAAGTCTTTNNTCCTAAATCCCACGGACATTTTTCAGTAGTACACGCACGGACGTTTTCAGTCAGTACAAACCTAAAAGGAGACTTATAATTAGTTGAATTTCAAACGTTTATCAACCCGCATGTAGGGCAAAAAACGATTGAAAATCAACAGACTGGACTTCTCGGAGCTGACCCAGACTTGGTATGAAAACAGCGTTTGAATTAAGGATAATGCAGTAAAATTAATTAACCCTGATACCCTTGGCTGGATAGATTTATTCTTTTACAAGTTTCTGCCTATATGAGATTTGAAAACAACCCCGCACTTCATCTGTTTTTCTTTTGATTTGGAACAGCAAGGAATACCAGTGAATTAAAAAAACCACTTCCCTGACAGTGAGGGATCTCAATGATTACTTTTCCAGAACCCAATAGGAAAATAACATAGAAAACCGAATAGATAATTTCTTTTGGCGGAGCCCGATGTATCCAACATCAATCTTGTGGAGCAGGTGCATAACCTACCATCCAGTTGACGCCGAATTTGTCTTCAAACATACCGAAATAATCGCCCCAGAATGTGAAATCCAAAGGCATGGTCACTTTTCCTCCCTGTGAAAGTCCAAAAAAAAGTTCATCGGCTTTTTCTTTGCTGTCTGTATTGATAGAAACTGCAAAATTATTTCCCGGTTTAAATCCGTCACCCCAGGTTTCAACGGTATCGCAACCCATTAACATGGTTTCGGCGCTGACAGGTAATCCAATATGCATGATCAGATTGCGCATTTCATCAGTCAACGGAGGCATACCTTCCTGGTCAGGCATGTTGCTATATCTTCCCAGGTAGCTGAATTCACCACCCAGAACAGATTTGTAAAAATTGAAGGCTTCTTCGCAAGTCCCGTTAAAGGTCAGATATACATTTACTGTGGTCATAGGTTATTTTTTTTGATCAAAAATATAATTTTCGGCAGAAAGTACCAATTCTTAATAAAATATTACACAAAATGGTATTATTTTGACAAAACCGGAACTTTTCAGTCTTTTTTTGATGTAAAAAAAACATTAACTTCGAATGAACCACCAAAATCCTACATGCTGTCCAAAACAAGATTTAGCTCCAACTTTTTACCATTCCGGTCAATGGTGATCTTTACTTTGTCACCAGGTTTATACTTTTCAAGCCCGAGGATGAGATCCAGGTTTTCTTTGATTTTTGTATTGCCCAAACCAATGATCAGATCGCCTCTTTTATTCCTTTGTGTTGGCCTGAGTCCGGCTTTTTCTGCGGGAGAACCCGGCACAACGTTCATGATCAAAACGCCTTCAAGACCCATTCCTTCCGTATATTGATTAGAAACCATCTCAATGCCGATCCTGGGTCGTTTAATCTTTCCGTAATTGATAATATCCGGTACCACCCAATTGACCACATCAACAGGAATGGAAAATCCGATACCGGCGTATGCACCCGAAGGGCTGTAGATCGCTGTATTTACACCGATCAATTGACCGGATGAGTTCAACAAAGGTCCGCCGCTGTTACCCGGATTGATTGCGGCATCTGTTTGGATCACATCACGAATGGGCATCTCTGATCTGGATTGGATCTCTCTTCCCAAAGCACTGATCACGCCTGTTGTCAGGGTTTGGTCTAAACCAAACGGATTGCCAATGGCCAAAACGGTCTGTCCAACTTTCAGATTGGCAGAATTACCAACAGGAATGGGTTTCATGGAGGATGCAGGGGCGTTGATCCTGAGTACGGCAAGATCCTTTTCCGGGGCAGTGCCTACTACTGTGGCCTCATAACTTGAATTATCCGACAACGTAACCAAAGCTTTATTTGCACCTTCTATTACATGGTAGTTGGTTACTATATGCCCTTTTTTGTCCCAGATAAATCCGGAACCGGTTCCTCCGGGAATCTCAAACACATCCCGGGACCAGAAATCTCTTCTTAGTGCAGTTGTAGTGATAAACGTAACAGAAGGTGCGGCATCTTCGAAAAGTTTGATGGTCAGGGCTTCATTTTTATCACTCAAAGCATTAATATCCAGCATTTTGGGATCATCATTTTTCTGTGGGCTGTCTTCGGAAATTTTTGGAGATGTAGGAGTCAGATTTAGCTGGTTGTTCAATTTAAAAATGAGCCCTCCGGCAAATCCCAGGAGTAAAACCAATACGATGATAATGAAGTTTTTAAAGTTCATAGTTAAAGATTTTTCTGCAATAAATACATAAATGAGTTCAGTCAAAAAAGTTATAAAGTTGAAAGTTCATAAAGTTATACGGCTGATTTCAGTCAAAAAAGTTATAAAGTTGAAAGTTCATAAAGTTATACGGCTGATTTCAGTCAAAAAAGTTATAAAGTTGAAAGTTCATAAAGTTATACGGCTGAGTTCAGTCAAAAAAGTTATAAAGTTGAAAGTTCATAAAGTTATACTGTTGAGTTCAGTCAAAAAAGTTATAAAGTTGAAAGTTCATAAAGTTATACTGCTGATTTTGTGCTGTTTAAGATAATTTTGTATTTATAGTTAAAGTGTTCAATATCAATTATTTACACTTTTAACTTTACAAACTTTATGCTTTATAAACTCGACTCATAAATAAATAGATAAAAAATCTTGGGTTATAGAGACTAATCAGCTCAGAGAAGCTTTATTGGCCAATTGTCCGCAAGCGGCATCGATGTCTTTGCCCCGGCTTCTTCTCACCGTTGCAAGAACGTTGTGATCGGTCAGATATTTCGCAAATCTGTTAATCTGATCTTCAGTTGATTTACTGTATTCGACACCTTCCACCGGGTTGTATTCAATAATGTTGACCTTAACCGGAAATCTTTTGCACAATCTGATCAGGTTATCGGCATCTTTAAACGTGTCATTGAAGCCATTAAAGGCAATGTATTCGAAACTGATCTTTCCTTTGGTTTTGAGATAAAAATCTTCCAATGCATCTATGAGGACTTCGAGCGTATTGCTTTGATTGATGGGCATGATTTTATTTCTTTTCTCATCATCTGCTGCGTGTAATGACAATGCAAGGTTGAATTTAACATCATCCTCAGCGAGTTTATGGATCATTTTGGCAATTCCGACGGTACTCAGGGTTATTCTTCTCGGTGACCAGCCATAACCTTCCGGCGAAGTGATCTTTTCAATGGCTTTCAGGACATTTTTGTAATTGAGCAAGGGTTCTCCCATTCCCATAAAAACAATGTTCGTCAGTGGATGGAAGAAAGTCGATTCGCATTGTTGGTTGACGAGATGGAATTGTTCAAAAATCTCATAAACTTCAAGATTGCGGCTATAACCGAGTTTTCCTGTTGCACAAAATGCACAATTCAGGCTGCAACCAACCTGTGAAGAGACACAGACGGTAAACCTGTTTTCATCGACAACAGGTATCAAAACGGATTCTATCATTTTGCCGTCAAACAATTTCCATCTGCTTTTGATGGTTCCGTCCACACTGTTTTGGATGGTATCCGGAACAATGCTGTTGAAGGAATAGGCATCGGTGAGTTGTTCTCTGAGCGAAGTTGACAGGTTGGTCATTTCCGAAAAACCGGAAGCGCCCTTTTGCCATAACCACTGATGAAGCTGCTTTGTCCGAAAGGATGGTTGACCCAAAGCTTCCATAACGTTTACCAGTTCTTCATCAGAAAGCTGCCGAATATCCTGCATTGTTTTTTTTTCTGTCATTTATTCAATTTTTGGTGCAAAACAATCATTTCCGGTTATTTCATCACTTAATAAGCCTTTTAGTTGACCAAAAAGCAAATTGAATCCATTGGTTCTTTTTGATTCAGTCTGAATCCCGGTACATGCTCTTTTATTCCGGTTTAAGCTGCAAATTTAATGAGTACATCGATTTTAACATCAATTCCAAAACACTTGAGCAACTAAAAAAGTTATTAACAGTGAATTCAACAAATCAATTCAATTTTGGCTTTAGAAAACAGGAAAAACTTCCTTTGAAAAACAAAAATTTTAATTTACAAAAATATAACAATTATGGCACTGACAGAATCAAATATGCTCAGGCTGGGAACCAAAGCGCCTGATTTTAAACTTTACGATACGTTGAGCGAAGAACAAAAATCCTTTCAGGATATAAAAGGCAGTAAAGCAACTGTGGTAATGTTTATCTGTAATCATTGTCCTTATGTTATCCATGTGAACAGGCAGATAGTCGATCTGGCCAACGATTACCTTTTAAAAGGGGTTGGTTTTGCTGCGATCAGTTCCAATGATATTGAAAACTATCCGCAGGATGCTCCTGAGATCATGGCAGTGGTTGGGAAAGCGTTGAAATATCCGTTTCCATATCTGTATGACGAATCGCAGGACACAGCTAAAGCTTATGATGCGGCATGTACTCCGGATTTTTATGTTTTTGACAAGGACGATCATCTGGTTTACAGGGGCAGACTGGATGAAAACAGACCTTCAGGAGGAAAAGACCCTGACGGAAAAGATCTCAGGGCAGCCATCGACGCGGTTTTGGAAGGTATTCCTGTACCAACACTACAATTTCCCAGTGCCGGATGTAATATCAAATGGAAAAAGTAACATTCGAATGGTTTTGAAAAAAAAGACTGTTGAATCCGGTCTATTATCAAAAGCTCCCTGCCCGGCTAACTGCCGCCAAACAGGGAGTTTTTTTTGCTTTTGAATTAAATTTTTGATATCAGATTTATACCGGTCATAATCTCAGGTTGAGGAATGTCCATCAGGTAAAGTATAGTTGGTGCAATATCTGCCAGTTTGCCTGGAGAAATCCTGTATCCATTTGTTTGTTCTCCTACCCAAATAACGGGAACCGGGCTCAGAGAGTGGGCTGTATTCGGACTTCCATCCGGATTTCGCATTACATCAGAATTGCCGTGATCTGCAATGATCAATACATCATAATGCTGACTTTTAGCTTGTTCTATCAGGCGGTTAAGGCAGAAATCCACGGTTTCAGCTGCTTTGATGGCAGCGCTGAAATCACCGGTATGTCCTACCATATCTGAATTGGCAAAATTGAGGCAAATAAAATCCGGGGCAGATAGTATCATTTCTGCAATGGCAGCATCAGCCACTTCGGGAGCGCTCATTTCGGGTTTAAGGTCGTAAGTTGCCACTTTGGGAGAAGGGATCATGATCCTTTTCTCATTTTGGAAGGTATCTTCCCTGCCGCCGTTGAAGAAAAAAGTTACGTGGGGATATTTTTCTGTTTCTGCGATGCGCAACTGAGTTTTACCGGCATCCGCCAGCAATTCTCCCAGGGTTTGATTCAAATTGTCTTTTGCATATATGATGTGTACATTCTGATACGATTCGTCATAAGGCGTCATCGTAATATAATGCAAAGGAAGCGTATGCATTCCGAATTCAGGCATATCTTTCTGGGTCAAAACAGTAGTGACTTCGCGAGGTCTGTCTGACCTGAAGTTGTAGAACAGTACTACATCCCCGGGCTCAATTTTACCTAAAGGATTTTCATGTTCATCCACCATCACGATGGGTTCAATAAATTCATCTGTTATACCCTGATCATAGGACTGTTGCATGCTGTCTATGATATCTTTACTCTTTTGGCCCGCTCCATGCACTAAAAGATCATAGGCTTTTTTGACTCTTTCCCATCTTTTATCCCGATCCATGGCATAATATCTTCCGATAAGGGAAGCAAGGTGCACATTTGGCAGTGCCGCATTGTGTTGTAGTAAATCGCGGATAAATCCGACACCACTTTCAGGGTCTGTGTCCCTTCCATCCGTGAAGGCATGGATATGAACTGCGGGAACACCGGCTTCAGACAGAATGGTGCATAAAGCTTTCAAGTGTTCAATATGACTATGAACACCACCATCAGATACCAGGCCAAGCAGATGTATCGATTTCCCATGTTCTTTGGCATATTGGATGCCTTGAATAATCGCTTCTTTTTTCTCCAACTGCTTATTCTCAATATCCAGGTTGATCTTTACCAGATCCTGATAAACAATCCTTCCGGCACCGATATTCATGTGTCCTACTTCGGAATTGCCCATCTGGCCCTCAGGCAAACCAACGTGCAGACCAAAGGTATTCAGGGTTGCGTTGGGATAATGGGCTAAAAGCTTATCCACGTAAGGTGTTTTGGCATTGGCAATGGCACTGTCAGAAGGAACCGGACCGATTCCCCATCCGTCAAGAATGGTTAAGAGTATCTTTTTATTGTTCATCTGTTTATTTTTAAGTTAGGTTCTGCAAAATGTGTCAAACAGTGTTTCCATTTCAGGTCGGTCAGTATTTTCTGACAAGAATTCTCTGTATGATCTGTGGATTTAACACTTGTGTTGCACTTTCTGTTTTAAAAATCCGTTATCTAAAAAAATGCAAACTTAAAATATTGAGTTTGGTTTTAAATATGTTCAATGATAAAAAGTCCCGATATTGGCCTGAAATTATGGAACAGGTGTTGTTCATGGGATAAAATAATTTTGAAAAAACTTACATAATGGCGAAATTGGTGTTTTTTTTAATATTTTATTTTTTTACATGGGATATTTACTCTCAGAGTCAGAATAAAATTTTTGATTATGTAGTGACTGGTAATTATGAAGCTATTCAGCAAAGTTTTACCCAACAGGTAGATATTTGCATACTTTCCTATGAAGATCTGGTGAATAAAAATGAAGCAACAGCCAAGCTCAAAGAGTTTTTTTCCAAAAACAAGCCTTTACAATATACTATCAAACACAAAGGAAATTCCAGAGCAAACCAATCTGCGTATATAGTAGCAGATCTTTTGACTCAAAGCGGTTTGTTCAGGATGTTTGTTTACCTGTCGGAAAAGAATGGAGTGACATTTGTAAATGAGTTTCGTATAGAAAAAGGTTGATATGAAACAGAAAAACATTCAATTCACCCTTAGAGATTTTTAAAGAAGCAAAAAAGTGCTTCACGATTACTGATTTCTCCAAATCAATTCAGTGTTTCTTCAATTTTGATGTACTTTTTGTTGAAATATTACAAATATTGTTCATATTTGTGGTGTGTTTTCATCCATGACCGGAATATTCAATCTATATTACACCCCAAAGCCCGAATGAAGAAAAAAGGAATGGATTGTCTGGCACTTAGTTGAAGCAGGCAGACAATTTTTAAAATCAAATGAAATCTAATGAAATACCAGCACATTGTTTTCGATAAAATCAAAACCAGGCTATCGGATCCAAAAGATCTGGTGGAGCAAATCATGCTTGCATTGAACCTGAGCAAATCATCTTGTTACAAAAGATTAAGGGGTGAATCGCTATTGACATTAGACGAATTGGCTATTTTAATGAGAGAGTTTGATCTCAGTTATGATGAAATTGTATTTACGGAAAAGGAAAAGGTCGGTTTCCGGTTTCCTTATAAAAACCAGGAGATTAAGAATTTTTTCGATTATGTGGGCCCGTTGAAGGATTTTGTACTCAAAGCCAGGGATATACCGGGTCTTACCGTGCATTATGCAATCAATGAGTTTCCGTTCTTTTTCTATTTTCATGATAAAGACCTCACGCATTTTAAATTTTTCACTTTTGCGCAAACGGTATGGAACATTTCATCTTATAAAGCTGCAAAATTTTCATTGGATGAATTCAATGAATGGCCATTGATCGAACCGGATATTCTTCTCATCCAGAAAGGATATTACAAAATACCCAATGTGGAGATATGGAACAGTGGCGTTTTACTCAACACATTGAATCAGATCAAGTATTTGCTCCAGGCAGGATTTTTCAAATACCCGGAAGAAGCATTGGTTTTGTGTGATAAACTGGATCAGGTCATTAATCATATCAGCCGGATGGCAGAGGTAGGACAAAAGTTTCTGATCGGACAGGATCCCGCTTCGGCAACTGCAAAATTTGAGATGTTCCACAATGAAATCGCACATACCAATAATATACTTTTGCTTAAAGCCCCTGATTTCAATCAGATCTATTTCGCCTATGACAATCCAAATTACATCATTACGGATGAAGAAAACATTTTAAAATATACAGTGGACTGGTTTGAAACCATTAAAAAAATAGCATTACCCATCTCGCAGGCGGCTGATAAAAACAGAAGAGCCTTCTTTTCTCAAATACACAAACAGATAGAATACACCAGGTCGCAGATAAAAAGTATCATTCGACTGGAAGTCTGAGTCTATTCCGATATCACGGGGATAGGTATGATCCACAATTGTTGAAGTTCAACACAGGTGGATCAAATTGGGTTCTGTCCAGATAGTAACTTAAAAATTTAATTCGTTTATTTATTGGCAAAACATTAAGGAAATTTGATCTTAGAAATAATGCCAAACAGAAAATTTGCCATGTAGAGGCCTCACCGTATGGAATCTTAGATGATTTTCCTCTTTGGTTCTGGCCCGGCCAGGTTAGGATTACACCTGAATAGTCTTGACGGGTCGTTTCATCAAGTGGTGACCAATGGGACATTCCAGACATTTTTTTCTTGAACAATAGTTATTCTTCAGTTCAATAAGACCCTGACTTTCAAATGCATTTTTGGCCCGGATTTTCAGGATTTTCCAGTTTTTTATGATTTGATTGTTTTCTGCCCTGATTTGTTCAAGGAGTTGAATAGCAGATTGTTTCATTGGAAGGCTATCCGTTTTTTCTCCATAGACATATTTTAGCGGAACGATGACATTGATGATGAGGATTTGGATGAATTCTTTACCGGTTATTTTTATTTTAGGTTTGCTTTTTCTTTCGAAAAGGTAGTGATTTATCCAATAATCTGCTGGCTTGGCCAAGAAAAGTGTGAACACGTCCTCGGGATGATTGGCATGAATTATTTTACTGAAAAAACTCACTTCCGTAGATAATACCGCAGCCAGTTGAGCGATTCTGATGGTTGGGAAATTATCAGGACGCAGCCTCAACAGTTTCCAGGCAGCCACAGGAATGGGCTTCAACCCATATTTTTTCTGAAGGAACCGATGGTTTTTGAGGAGGTTTACCGGGTATTCATCCCTGAAGTTTTCATTTAATAAGCCAGACTGACCAAAGAGTAATGCTTCGATGAATTGAGGCCGATCCTTTTCTCTCAGGATGATCAAAGGATCAAAGGATTTGGCGAGCATTTCAAAAGCATCGTTATTCACATTGGTGCCGAAATAACGGAAAAGCAAAATGAGAAAAACCTGTTCCCAGTTGTCGTCGTATCTGTTGAGCAAGAAGATTATATGTTCTGATTTGCGGATGATCCTGTTAAGAGTTGCTTTCTCTATAGCTTGATAAACAATTATTTGAGGGATGTCGTCAGTTTGAGGAGCGCAGGGAATCCAAAGATTTTCATGCTGTAACAGATGGTAGTTGCGTACGTCGCCGGCAAAGATCTTTTTTTTCAGCTCCAGGCAGGGAATCTTAAGACCAAAGCTATCTATGATCACCATATCATCCTCAAGGACTACATGCAGGATCACATTGTTATAGGCCGAATCGTCCTGGTGATGGTGTTTGTACCAGTCTGACGATTTAACATGGATCTCAACTGATCCGACCCAAAGTATGTCTCCGATAATAATGTGTGCCTGCAAAAAATCTGGTCCTGCATGCGTATTATGAAAACCGGTATCAAGAATTTGAATAGTTTGTCCTTCAGACGTCAAAAGGTTCAGAAAGTCAAATTTCTTCAACTTCCAGATGTAATGTAAAAAATCTTCTCTGATCATATAGGGTACATTTTGGTAATTTCAAGAGATAAAAATAAATAATTTCTTTTGAATAACCAACAAAATATTGGGGCTTTTACGGGAAAACATTAAAAAATGTTTGTAATCTCTTTATAAACAGTGTTTTAGAAAATAAAATAGCGCTATTCTTTCAAAAAACTTTGCAAGTTTTTTCCAAGACAATTTTGGTTCAGATATGAAAAATAAGGGTTTTTGTGACTGCAAAGTACACCGTGAATCGGTTTAATCAATAATACTATGCTTGACGAGCCAGAACCAAAGAGGAAAAGGATTTAAGAACCCCGATCCGCTTCGCTACGGGGTTCGACACCGTTGGATTTACATCCTACGGGGTTCAACACCGTTGGATATATATCCTATGGGGAAAATATTCTGCGTGGCACTATTTCTGAGATCAAAATTCTTTAAAGTTCTGCCAAATAACACACGAATTCAATTATTCAGACACTATGTTTTTTGGGGCTTACCCCCAAAAAAAGCCGCTTTCCGGGATGTTTGAACAAAAAAATGGAATATCCAACAGCTGAAATGAACAACATGTTGGTTAGTATTTGCTCGTAAGCGCCTAAACTCGATATTGTCATTCCGGGCTTGACCCGGAATCCCGTGCATTGAAGAATTCCTTATAAGGAGTAATGAATGAATCCTCCATGACAGGTCGTTGGTGTACGGGATAGCGGATCAGGCCCGCCATGACAGATCGGTGTAGGCCATGATAGATGGGGTGTCCGTCATATCAGATTGGTTGTACGCATTAGTATGTCAGGTGAATACTTTGGTGACCATTTTGAATTGTAGAAAAAGGGATTTAACACTGTCAACCTAACCTGGATAGTACAGAACCAATGAGGAATTTGATTTAAGAACCCCGATCCGCTTCGCTACGGGGTTCGACACCGTTGGATTTACATCCTACGGGGTTCAACCCCGTAGGATATATATCTTACGGGGTAAATATTCTGTGTGGCTTTATTCCTAAGATCAAAATTCCTTAAAGTTCTGCCAAATAACACACGAATTCAATTATTCAGACACTATGTTTTTTGGGGCTTACCCCCAAAAAAAGCCGCTTTCCGGGATGTTGGAACAAAAAAATGGAATATCCAACAGCTGAAATGAACAACATGTTGGTTAGTATTGGCTCGTAAGCGCCTAAACTCGATATTGTCATTCCGGGCTTGACCCGGAATCCCGTGCATTGAAGAATTCCTTATAAGGAGTAATGAATGAATCCTCCATGACAGGTCGCTGGTGTACGGGATGGCGGATCAGGCCCGCCATGACAGATCGGTGTAGGCCATGATAGATGGGGTGTCCGTCATATCAGATTGGTTGTACGCATTAGTATGTCAGGTGAATACTTTGGTGACCATTTTGAATTGTAGAAAAAGGGATTTAACACTGTCAACCTAACCTGGATACGACAGAACCAATGAGGAATTTGATTTAAGAACCCCGATCCGCTTCGCTAAAGGGTTCGACACCGTTGGATTTACATCCTACGGGGAAAATATTCTGTGTGGCTTTATTCCTAAGATCAAAATTCCTTAAAGTTCTGCCAAATAACACACGAATTCAATTTTTAAGGCACTATATTTCTCCCGCACCGTCACTAATGCAGACGTTGTAGAATACCGGAGATTTGCCAAATTGTTTAAGGTATGAGTGATCGAGGGCAGTTTTAACATCTTCCATTGCGGAATTTTCCACCAGATTGATGGTGCAACCACCGAATCCGCCCCCCATCATTCTGGATCCCAGTACACCAGGCAAACTTTTTGCTGTTTTTACCAAAAGATCCAGTTCAGGGCAGCTTACATTATACTTCAAGCTCAGCCCTTCATGTGATCCGAACATCATTTCACCCAGTTTTCGAAAATCTCCCTTTTCCATGGCTTCACAACTTTTTAGAACACGGTCATTTTCTTCTGTTACATATTCGCATCGTTCAAAAACCGGAGATCCCAATTCAGTTTTAAAGGGTTTAATTTTCTCAGGACTTAGGTCACGCAGGGAGCGGGCATGCGGTAAGTGATTGCTGATGAGTTGAATACCTTTTTCACATTCCATTCTTCTGATATTGTATTCAGAGGATGCCAGGCTGTGTTTTACCCTTGTGTCTGCAAGGAATAAGCTGTGATCACCCGTATTGATGGGGAAGTATTCAAACTCAAGTGTCTGGCAATCCAGGCGTATAGCGTGGTCTTTTTTGCCGAAAATGGAAGCAAACTGATCCATTATGCCGCATTTGACGCCTGCATAATGGTGTTCAGCCATCTGACAGATGTGTGCCATTTTAAGTTTGTCCACACCCAGGCCAAATATGGTATTTATGGCCACAGCAAAAACACTTTCCAGTGCTGCCGATGAAGACAGGCCGGCACCGGCGGGAATATCCCCGCTGAACACTGCTGTAAAACCCTGCGGTTCGAGCCGGGCTTTCTGCATTTCCTTGATCACCCCAAAGGGGTATTTTGCCCACTGGGGAAGCTGATCCTGATGTTTGTTGACATCAAAAGAGACGGTCTCATTAAGATCAATAGCGTAAATGGTTGCCATATGATCCCCAGTAGGACGGATGGCCAGATAAACCTTTTTATCTATGGCTGCGGGAAGAACAAAGCCGTTGTTGTAATCCGTATGTTCACCAATAATGTTCAACCGGCCAGGGGCAGCAAAAAGCCGGAAATGATCCCCGAATTTCTGAGAAAAATCAGTTTTTACGCGTTCAATGATCATTGGTGCAGCTTTTTGATTTTAATAATGACGTTAAATGTGGTTATAAGAAGTTCTGATCACTTTTACCCTGGCGTGTTTCATGGTGAGAAGTACATCACCATCGAAACTGACAGGTTCCCCGTCCAGGTGATAATCATTATAATCTGCCTGTATAATGACCGGTTCTTTGGTTTGAATATATTCGATGTACCTGGACTTTTGCTTTTTCCCGAGGAACATCAATGCAGTGATCTTCGGGTATAGGTAAAATGGGAATGGTTTGACCAGTACCAGTTCAAATATACCGTCATTGGGTTTAGCCATGGGTGCAACAACCGCATGATTTCCGAATTGCCGGGTATTGGCGACCGATATCATACGGTATTTTCCTTCCAGGTTGGTATTATTCACGCGGATGGTTGCATTGAATGGCTTAAAATTCAATGCAGTTTTAGCTGAAAGGATGGAATATTGTATAAATCCCCTTTTTTTGGATTTGCTGAATGCGTGCGCGACGTGACTGTCCATGCCAACACCTGCCATATTGATACAGAGCGAATCATTCACTTCTATCACATCCAGATCGATGGTTTCTCCCTTCAAGATGTCACGCAGAAGGGATTTCAGATCCTTTTTGAATCCGAGTTCGTTTGCGAATCCGTTACCCGATCCATTGGGATAGACGGATAGGTATTTGTCTGATTTGTTGATCAGGTATTTGGCTACTTCATTGACAGTTCCATCACCGCCAACCACAACAAAAACTTTATGATTGTCAAGCTGTTGATCAAATTTTTTCCTCATTTCATCCTTGCTTTCCGAGATCAGTAAGTTTAGGTTCGGGTCAACTTTCATGATGTTTTTCCTGATGATGTCAATGTTCTTTTTACCTGAATGCGGGTTCAGGATAAAAAGTATTTCCGAAGGATTGATTTGATTCATTTTTACTTAAATGACCGCTGTTTAAAACGTTCAAAAGTAGTTAATAATTCCATTTTTACCGGTATTCCGGGTCAAAGAATTCCGCGATTAAGTGGATACTGGGGATATTCATGTTCGGAAACACCATGAGGCTTTCGGCAGCTGGCCCGGATCAGTAATACAAAGGATGGAATTTTTGCTGACCCAAAGTATTGAACTCAATCGCAGGAAAAGGCAACTTGATCATGAACATGCTGTTGAATAAGGCTTTAAGGGTTTTGTTTTTTACAGGAATTTTGGTAAAGTCAATATCCAGTGAGAGTAAAAACCTGCGATGCCGCTCAAACTCAGGAATGGATTGGCCATTATAATAGGTTTTATTGTAAAAAGACCCGATCACTCCACCGATACCATAACCGACGGACAAGTTCACCCAATCCGGAATGGTTTTAACGGGCACGATCCGGTTGAGCCCCATACTAAGCCAATAAGTATGACCGTTGTAGTCCAGTACCAGTTCGCTGAAACCATCACCCAGGTATCCATTGGCTAAAGGAGCATAGGGAGATCTACTGAATGAGAATTTATATTTGACTATTTGTTCATGAAATGCCAGTTCCTGTCCGATTACCAATGCTGATCCCAATGTATTTGCGGCTACATCCCCCAGGGAAAAACCCCAACCCTGGTAGAGTCCATCCCAGATCTCAATGGGTAACTGCATGAAAAAGCCCATCAGTCCGCCATACCAGATGGCTTTATTGCGCGGTACGCCTGCCCATCGGTAGGCATGAAAACAGATATAACTTTCCAGATAGGAACCGAACATGTGACCGAATTTATCCAGTTGATTATATGCTTTCAGATCGTTGTAGAAATGAAAAGGAACTCTGGGCACATCTGTATACCAAATATACTCCAGATATGACATGCCACCAATGTAAAAAGCAGAGGTTGAACCAATAACCGTGGCAAGCCTGGATTTATTCAATGTGACAGTATCTGCCGTTGGCAATGAATTCTGGCTTATTAAATTTTGGCAAAAAATCAGGATTAAAGTTAAAACTAAAAAACGGCGTACCATAATTACAGATTTTATTAAGCTGAAAATCATAAAATCCTTTTAGATTTAATTTACAGGAAATAAAATTACTTCAAATAATACATAACTGCAAGTTCTGAAATTTGTATTGATAACAAAATCAAGATCATTTTTTATTTTGGAACATCCCTCAAATGATTATCTGGACGACTGGTTTTATTTGTATTATTCAATCAAAATAACATCTATTCAAAAGTATTGTCTAAGTAAGTTAACTCTTGATTTTCAATAGCTGAAGTCGTATTTTTGTATGTAAGGGAAGAAATGATTTTTGAAGTTTTACATCCCCGATTAAAATTCTTAGAATCGATAAAAAAATCAAATACATACAATGAAGAATTTAAAAAAAATGTTTGTGATGTTAATGCTTGTTTTCATGGCATTGTCAGTACTATCACAAAATGATGCAGGTTTTTATTATACGATAGTCAATCCAAGTGAAAACACATCAGTCATACATATAAGTGAAGGGATTATTCCAAGCGGTTTATTGCGTGAAGTGGATAATGAAGTCATTCCAAAAACAAGTATCCTTCAGGATACAATAAAAAGTGAATCCTGGCCCGGGAATTCGTCAGCTATTTCGTTTTATGCTTCCAGTCTGTTATTTGCCTCTGTTTTGAATTGCAGTTATGACTGGCTAGTCCTGACAAAGAATGCGCATAGTGGTATAACGGTAGGATTAACATATACTGCGGAACATGTATTTAGAAACAGGTTACTTGGAGTGCATTTTGCATACACTTATTTATCAGGTTTAAATAAAAACCACCTGGAGATCAAACTGGGTGGAATTTATCATTTTATTCATTTTGGTGAAGATGCTTTCACTTTCCTGCCTGTCATTTCAATCGGTTATAGATATCAGCCACCAGGAAATTATAATTTTTTCAGAATTGGAGTGAGTACAGCTGGAATTGGCGTTGGGTATGGTTTTGCTTTGGGACTCAAAAGTCAACCCGAATACCAGGAAAGAGTAGAATTCAGTTTTTGAAGGATAAATGAGTTCAGTCTAAAAAGTTAAAGAGTTGAAAGTTCATAAAGTTATATTGCTGATTTTAAGATGTTTATGATAATTTTGTATTTGTAGTTAAAGTGTTGAATATCAATCGTTTACACTTTAAACTATACAAACTTGAATCTACTCCGAAAAGTCTTAGCGCCCTAAATCCCTACCCTGGACGAGCCAGAACCAGAGAGGAAAATGATTTAAGAACCCCTACGGGCAGGCTCATACGGGAAAGCCCCTACGGGCAAGCTCCGATCAACGATTTTTGATTTAAGAAGTCCAATACATCTTTAATCAAAATTCGTTAATCCTTGATCGAAATTCTATGTGGCATTATTTCTAAGATCAAAAATTCTTATTAGTTCTGCCAAAAAATGCATAAATACAGTTTTTAAGACACTACTGACGTTTTCAGTCAGCACAAACCTAAAATTGGACTTTTCGGAGCAGACTCAAAATCGGATAACGCGGTACAGATTTTTTTCCTGGAGGAAACTGTTCAGGAAAGCTCCAAGAGCAGCTTTCCGGCTTTTTCGTAGCCCATTTCGCTGGCTTTTTTGATATCGCTGATAAAGCCGTGTTTACCGCATTTTTTCTTTGTCACGCCGAGGTAATAAAGTTTTTTGTTTTCAGGGATGTCATCCTTACCCTGAGGTATTTTGAGGGACTTTTCAAATGCGGTTAAGGCATTTTCGTAATCTTCCAATTTGTAAAGCACATATCCATAATTGAAAAAATCAGCCCGTTTCCAAAGGTAATTCGGATTGTTCTCACTAAATTTCCTGAGCGCGAGCAGTTTTAATTCAAAAGCAGCTTTGTCGAATTCTCTGTTATTGATGTGTATCTCGGCTTTGGCGCGTCTTGCCTGCCAGTGGATACTTTGAAGCGCAATGGAGTGTTTGATACAGTTTTCAACATAGATCAGCGCTTCATCGTATTCTCTTTCGTACATCAGCAGTTTAGCGATCCCGTAGTGGGCTTCTGCGATGGTTTCGTCGATCCGGATGCATTTTTGAAAATCCTCCATGGCTTCGATGTAGTTTTTCTGCATCATATTGACGACTGCCCGCCGTTCGTAAGCTAAAGGATTTCTCTGACATTTTTCAAGAGAAAGATTGAAAGATTTGAAAGCTTCACTGTCATTGCCGTGAGCAATCTGCTTCAATCCTTTCTGGTAATACATCACGGCAGATCTGTCGCCGGTAGGTTCGATGACCGCTTCATCAAGGATCAGTCCGTTTTCAATTTTCCAGGCGAATATCCTGCCTGAAATGGCAAATTGTGCGCAATTTTCAAAGAGGCTAACCGTATTTTTCCAGACTTTATCTGTGTAATTTCCCACGTGACGCGGGATATGGATCATAAAATTCTCGTCATCCAGGAATTCAAGCTCTTTGTGAATGATCAGGTTTTTGTAATAAACGTCATTCCTGTTGTTAATCATTTTTACAAGTTTATCATAACTTGCCTTATTGGCAAAGTATAATTTACCCTGAATAATGATTTTATAAAACATACGGTTTATGAGATTTAAAATACCTGTTAAAAGCCGATTAATAATACTGAAAAAACCGTACCAATTTTGTTCAAACCCTCAATAAAAAAAATAAAAAGACATAAAACAGCTTTATATTTTAAAAAGGCTGAAAGTTTTCCGGCTTAATAGTAAATTAATATTGCAAAGAACACTGTTTTTCGTGTATTATCAAAGGATTAAAGGAACTTGAATTCCATAAAAAATAAAATTTTAAACTTTTTTACCAGAAACTCATTACTTTTGCGCCCTTAATTTACTGAGAAATGAGTAGTTACAACAAAATCAAGGATTTATTGCAATCTGCACAAAAAGCGGACAATGTGATCGTTAAAGGATGGATCAGAACATTCAGGAACAATCAGTTTATTGCTGTCAATGACGGAACATGTCTTGACAACCTTCAGGCGGTGATCGCATTGGGGCAGTTTGACGAGAACCTGACGAAGAGACTTACTACAGGAGCAGCGGTAGAAATTAAAGGGCAGCTGATTGAATCTATCGGTAAGGGTCAGAAGGTTGAGTTGATTGTTGATCAGCTGATCGTCCATGGAGATGCCAATCCGGAGACATATCCGCTCCAGCCTAAAAGGCACTCCCTTGAGTTTTTGAGAGAAATTGCTCATCTCAGGTTCAGGACCAATACATTCAGCGCCATTTTCAGGATCAGGCATGCACTGAGTTTTGCCCTCCATCAGTTCTTCAACGAAAGAGATTTTTATTATCAGCATACTCCGATTATCACGGCTTCAGATGCAGAAGGTGCAGGACAGATGTTTCAGGTTACTACTTTGAATCTGGATAATTTGCCAAAAAATGAAACAGGTGATATTGATTATTCCAAAGATTTCTTCAACAGGCAAACGAATCTGACGGTTTCCGGACAACTGGAAGCCGAACTGGCTGCGCTTGCACTGAGCAGAGTGTATACATTCGGCCCGACATTCAGGGCTGAGAATTCCAATACTTCCAGGCATTTGGCTGAATTCTGGATGCTGGAACCGGAAGTAGCTTTTGCTGATCTCAACGACAATATGGATCTGGCTGAAGAGATGTTAAAATATGTGATCAGTTATGTTATGAAAAACAATTCCGGAGACCTGGAATTTTTGGAAAACAGATTACTGGAGGAAGAAAAGCAAAAGCCTCAGCATGAGCGGTCAGCATTAAAGTTGAGGGAAAAACTAAGTTTTGTTGTCAACAATGAGTTTGAAAGGCTGACTTACACCGAAGCCATCGACATACTTAAAAATTCAACACCCAACAAAAAGAAAAAATTCCAGTATATCATTGAATCATGGGGTGCAGACCTGCAATCAGAGCATGAAAGGTATCTTGTTGAAAAACATTTTGAAAAACCTGTTATTTTGACGGATTATCCGAAAGATATCAAAGCTTTTTACATGAAACTCAACGATGACAATAATACTGTTCGGGCAATGGACATTCTTTTCCCGGGTATTGGCGAGATTGTAGGAGGATCCCAACGGGAAGAGCGATATGATGTTTTACTTGCACGTATGCAGGAAATGCATATCCCCGAGCAGGAAATGTACTGGTACCTCGATACGAGGCGCTTTGGTACTTGTCCGCATGCCGGATTTGGATTGGGTTTTGAGCGATTGATCCAGTTTGTAACCGGCATGTCCAATATCAGGGATGTGATCGCATTTCCGAGGTATCCGGGAAACGTGAGTTTCTAAAATCGTTTTTATCAGTATGGCTCAGGATTCAGCTATCTTATGATCAAATAGCTGATAAAAACCCACAATAAAATCAAAACAGGTCCACCAAGTCCGAAAATCAGGCCACCTTTACGGAAGTCTTTGGTTGTCAGGAATCCGGTACTATATGCAATGGCATTTGGAGGCGTGGATACAGGAAACATCAATGCGCAGGCAGCTGAAAGTCCGACTGCCAATCCCAGAATTGCAAAGTTGTCAATGGGCAATACACTGGCTACCGGTAAAAGTATGGTCACTGCTGCGGTATTGCTCATGAAATTGGACATGATGACGGTTGTGAGGGCAAATAAGGCGATCATAACCAGATCACTCATCACAATGGTTGAAAACACATCGGAGAAATGACCGGCTAAACCTGATTGTTGTATGGCCAGACCCAGTGAAAGACCACCTGCAACCAGCATTAAAGTATCCCAGGGTAAACCTCTCACATCCTCACTGTTTACTACACCAACCATGGTTAATACAACGATTGGAATACCGGAAATGACTGCCGGCGGAATACCATGAAGGCTGCCAGTCAACCACAACAAAATAGTGGCGATTAAAACCCCAATCGTTATCCTTCTTTTGAACTTGAATACTACAAAATTGGCGTCTTCTTCAGCTTCATCTACCTGGGCAAAGGAAAGATCTACCACTTTGACTTTAGCTGTATAGAATTTTTGAAGGAAAAACCAAAACAATAAAACAAGGGTTATGGCCAAAGGAAAACCGACGATCATCCATTCCAGAAAACCGATCTGAAATTGCTGTCCGTGGGTTTTGCCCAGGTTGGTAATGAAATCCGCTGCAATGATATTGGGAGGTGATCCGATCAATGTTCCCAACCCACCAAATGAAGCTGCAGCTGGTATACCCAACAACAGGGCTTTTGCAAAAGGCGCCTCTTTACCCAGCGTAACAATAATGGGCATGGTAGATGCAACCATCATGGCGGTAATGGCAGTATTGGACATGATCATGGAGCCAAAAGCGGTAGCCAGCATCAATCCGAGCAATAAATTGGAAGGTTTGGTGCCAAAAACTTTCAGTGTCCAAAGAAACAGCTTTTTGTCCAGCTTGGTTTTCTTAAGTCCTTCAGCGAGGAAAAAACCTCCCAGCAAAAGCCAGATGACACTGTTCGACCAGGTATTGCTGAATTTGGTGACATCTATATAATTGGGACTGTCAGGTGTATTATCGGCAGCGCCACCAACCAGGAAAATCAGGAAGCCAACGATAAAAATCCCAACGGCAAAGGGTGGAATAGCTTCGGTGATCCATAGACTGATCGCTAACAAAAGGGTGAATAACACATAGGATTGTACTTGAGTGAATGTTTCATCTGATGCCATGAAAGTCAAAACAAATGCAAAAATGATTGAAAGTAAAAAATAGATCGCTTTGCGTTGAAATACAACCACCTGTTCAATTTTATCCATCTTTTGTTGGGCAAATCTTCTAGAGTCTGTCATTCAAAATAATATTTTGATAATGCCCTCAAATATACTATATATCCAAAATTTATACAATGTATTTTGTAAATATTTAAACATTTTAATAAATGACGACATTTTCCAGATCATTTTTCTGACAAATATAAATTCAATAGAAATCAAATTCAGTGTTAAAAAACTGACTGAATACCTTATGTATAATTAATGAATGATTTTCGGTAATACAAGAAAATAATTTTACATTTATCAGATATTCGGGAATTTTGTCCCGGAATAAATCGTTTTTATTCCATTCCTTATTTGGCTGATAATCATTTTTTTAATGAAAAGTAGTTTAATTTAGAAGTGAACATACTGTTTATTAATAAATTGTATTACGACAGATCTATGGAGTGTTTAGTGCATTTTATATTCATCATTTAAATCCGGTATCATGTTTCGTTCCAGGTATTTATTGTCTTTTTTAATTGTAGTAGTTTTGGTGATCTCATGCAAAGACAAATTTTTACAAACAAAAGTTTCTCCTGCTGAATTACTTGAAAAATACAGTGGTTATGTAGCAGATTTCAGCGTTCCTCCCCTTTCCAGATGTGGTGAAATATATGTCACCCTGGATTTTGAACCTGATACCAGCATCATTGACAATATTAATTGGAAAGAGGTGCTTACTGTCAACCCGACCATATCAGGAGAGATTTATTACGATCCATACAGCAGGAAGATCTATGTTCAATCGCAGGATATTGAATACAAAAAAACATACCGGGTAAAACTCGATCTCGGGGCGCTGACCAAGGTTCCCGAAAATCTGAAGTATTTTGAATTTGACGTAGAAGCCAGATCCCAGGTATGGAGCTTTCATGCTTCTCATCCTGAGGTCAAATCCATGGACGAAGTCAACTATATCGGGAAAGTCAGCTATGTGGATTGCGAACCTGACAGATCTGTCATCGAAAAGGGTTTCCATGCCTGGCAGGGAGACCGTGAACTTCCGGTGGTTTGGAATCATTCACTGACGGATAGTCATCTTTCTGAATTTCGTATTGAAGGGATCAAAAGAACAGGGAAAGAAGAAAAAATCAAGGTTGAATTGAATATGGAACCGCTTGGCGAGGAAGAAAAGGCTACACATGAACTGGTGATCCCGGCCAAAACTGATTTTAAGTTTCTTGAAGCTAAAATTGAAAGTAACGATTATATCCAATTGTTTTTCTCAGATCCCTTATTGCCGGATCAAAATCTGGAAGGGCTGCTGAGTCTTTCGAAAGGAAATATATTGCGTACAGTCATTCAGGACAACCGGATCGATCTGTTTCTGGATAACAGTCTGGCAGATCATTGTAGTCTCACGATCAGCGCTGAGATACAAAACACAGCAAAAACATCCCTTAAAGAAAAAATCACAAAATCACTTTATTTTACGCCGCCCAAACCCGATGTCAGATTTGCCGAGTCCGGACACATACTTCCTCCGGAGGACAGTTGGAAAGTTCCGGTACAGTTGGTTTCAGCTTATGGCTTCAGGTTGAGAATACTAAAGATCTACGAACAAAATGTGCATTATTTTTTCCAGACAAATACACGTTCACTCGGTGAGCAATACGGTCTTGAAAAATATGGAAAGATCGTGTTGGATACGATATATGATACAGGGAAAACGGATGTTTTTGAAGAAAAAAGCTACCTGATCGATCTTGGAGCTGAAGTTAAGAGAGAGCCAAGGGCTTTGTATAAATTGTTTTTAACCATTCCAACAGGATATAGTGCTTACCCATGTGATGAAAAACTCATCGAAGGGGTCAAAGATATGCTGGATCACCTCAATTTTGATGGTCCCGGAAGCAGGGTAGTTTATGATGATTTTGATTATGATGAATATTATTATTATTATGAACCTACATTTTATGATGAACATGTCGATGTGAAGTATTCCAATCCCTGTGAGGATTATTTTTTCAGTCAGATCCATGATCAACGGCTGCTGATCTGTTCTGATGTTGGTCTTGTTGTGAAATATGAACCGGAGACTCATCGGTATTTCTCTTATGTTTCTTCCATTTCGAGTTCGGAACCATTGGCTGGTTCAACGGTGGAATTATACAATTATCAGGGGATCAAACTCGTTACAGGTAAAACCGGAGCAGATGGTGTCGCCTATCTCAGCACCGATAAATTGCCCTTTTTGGCTAAAGTCATTGCCCCGGATGGTCAGGGAATGTATCTGCACCTGATGGATGAGAAAGCATTGTCACTCAGCACCTTTCAGGTATCAGGTAAAGACTGGCAAAACAAGGCAAAAATCCACTTTTACGGAGAAAGGGATGTCTGGAGGCCGGGCGACAGTTGCTATATCAGCTGTATTTACTTTGATGAGCACAATAAATTGCCCGCAAAACTTCCTTTAAACCTTAGACTGAAGGATCCGCGTGGCCGTGTGATGAAGGAATGGACCGTTTCCAATCATAAAATGGGATTGTTTGACCTAAGGTTCAATACCGGATTGAATGATCCGACTGGAATATGGAACCTTGAATTAAGTATAGGCAATCAGCGTTACAGACACCCGGTTCGGATCGAAACTGTCAGGCCAAACAGACTGAAATTCGAGCTCAACTTTGCCCGGGAAAAGATGCTTTTATCCTCAGATCCTGTCAATGCGACCCTTTCACTGAAATGGATGCACGGACTCGAAGCATCCGATCTCAAAACAGAAGTCAATATGCAGCAGGTATCACTTCCCAATCCGTTCGGAACCGCTTATGATGGCTTTGTTTTTGACGATATCACCAAAAATTATCTTTCTGATGTCGGGCTGATCAGCGAAGAAACGACGGGTAAGACTGGTCAGACTAAATTTGAGATTCCGATCGATCCGGCAGAAGTTTACCCTTCGGTGATGTTGTTTAATTTCAGGTTGAAAGGCTTTGAAAAGGGCGGATCATTCAGTACAGATGTAAAAACCATCAAATACTCCCCATACAGCAAGTATATTGGTATCAAGTGGCCCGGATTTACGACTGGTGATGGGATGATCATGATGGAAAAAGGCAAAAACATCCAGTTGGTTTGTCTCGATGCCAACGGGAATAAAACCGATGGCGTGGTCACTATGAAAACCTATAAGATTGAACGTTCATGGTGGTATGATTTCGGTAGAAATGATCTCGATTATTCTGCCATAAAAAATCAAAACAAGGAATTGATCAAGGAACGTAAGATCAATGTAAAAAAAGAAGGGACCAGCATTTCTGTGGATGAAGGCATTTTTGCTTATGTGGAGTTTAGTCTGGGTGATTCTGAGCATACGACCGGAAGGCCCGTTTATGTGTATGATTACAATTACTGGAATAATGCAGGAGATGCAGATCAGGTGGAAGTACTGAATTTTCAGTTGGATAAACAGGAATATACGGTAGATGAAAGCCTTAGTTTTGACTTGCCGGCAGCAGCTAAAGGTAAGTTTTTGATCACAGTGGAAAAAGGCGGTTCCATTGTGCATTATGAAACCCTGAATGCCAGCATGAATCCAACCAGGGTTAACATCAAACTCCGTCAGGAAATGGCTCCCACTGCCTATATTCATGTGCATTACATCGCAGCCTATAAGGAACATAAAAGCCACCGTCCGTTGAGATTATACGGGGTTCAACCCATCAAGGTATTTGCTCCGGAAACCGTGTTATCTCCCATTTTGGATATTCCCCAGGAGGTCAGGGCAGATCAGAACTTTAGCCTTACGGTGAAGGAAAAGAACGGTAAAAAAATGGCCTATACCATTGCTATTGTAGATGAAGGATTGTTGGATATCACTCAGTTTAAAACGCCCCAACCTTGGGATTTCTTCTTTGCCAAAGAGGCGCTGAATATCAAGACATGGGATATGTACAGGGATATTTTCCACAGGTTTTTCGGTGAATACACTTCCTTGCTGGCTGTAGGAGGAGATGAATCCATCCTGATTTCTCCTCAGGCAAAAGCCCAGCGATTTAAACCTGCAGTTAAATACCTTGGACCATTCGTATTGGAAGCAGGGAAAACAGCCACGCATACAGTTCAGATCAATGATTATGTCGGATCAGTACGTGCCATGGTGATCGCGAGCAGCGGGCAGGCATTCGGAAGCACCCAAAAAACCTCTAAGGTAGTCAAGCCATTGATGCTTTATGCCACATTACCCAGGGTTTTGAGTCCGGGAGAAACCCTAAAACTGCCGGTCACTGTTTTTGCAATGAAGGACAACATTAAAAATGTGACCGTGGAAGCCACGTGTCTCAATGCGGATGTTTTCAAAAACGGAAATACTAAAAACCTGACATTCAGTAAAATAGGCGAAAAAGATATCTTTTTTGATATGGAAACCCCGATGAAAACAGACATGCTGAAGTTTGAGATCACGGCGAGGTCCGGAAACGAAACTGCCAAAGAAACGATCGAAATAGATCTGCGCATCGCTTCTCCGCCCGTGACAACAGAAGAAAGTTATGCTGTCAGCGCAGCCAAAAGCTCAACGATCAGTTATAAACCGTTTGGGATGGCAGGAACGAGGGAAGCCTACCTCAGTTTGAGCAGCGGAATTGATGTGGCTTTTGAACCTCTGGCAGATAAATTGATCAAATATCCACACGGATGCCTGGAACAATCTGTTTCTTCGGTTTTTCCACAGATCTATCTGCACAAAATGGGTTTGCTTTCGGAAACTCAGGCGATGGAATTCAGGCAAAATTTGAAGGCACTGATCCAGAAGCTGAGACAAATGCAGACGAGTTCTGGTGGATTTGTTTACTGGCCAGGGTATAACTCACCTAATTTCTGGGGAACCAGTTATGCCTTGCATTTTTTGGCAGAAGCGAAAAAACTGGGTTATGACGTGCCAGACAATATGATCAAATCAGCATTGAATTATCAATTTGACGCTGCATCCAAATGGACTTATCCTGCATCTGGAAATAATTATTATTATGGCAATCAGGATCTGGATCAGGCATACAGGTTGTATGGTCTGGCACAAGCCGGGAAACCCAATTTCGGAGCGATGAATAAATTGCGTCTGTATCCTAAACTTACCAATACGTCCAAATGGCTTCTTGCCAGTGCATTATTGAAAGTGGGTGAAAAGGATGCCGCGGATCAATTGATCAAGGGTGTAAATTATGTGGTTAAAGACTACAGGGAATTCGGCAATACTTTCGGCAGTCAGATCAGGGATCAGGCCATTATTCTGAATATCCTGCTGGCAAAAGGCGATCTTACCAATGCAAAGAAAATCGTGGATGATCTGAGCAAACATTTCAATGGAAAGAAGTTGAATTACCTCAATACGCAGGAAATTTCTTTCAGTCTGATGGGTTTTGCCCGTTTTATCGAACAAACAGGAGCAGCAGGCGCTGAAATTCCGGTTGAAATTACCGCCAATGGTAAAACATTGTTCAATGCTGAACTGGGCAATAAACCGCAGCGAATCAAACTCGACACCAAAGAGGTGAAAGATCATCAGGTTGTAATTAAAAATAAGGGAAGAGGACAGGTTTTTGCCTCAATTGTCCAGCATGGTACGCCTCTAAGGGATGAAACGCCTGCAACGGCTGGTGATCTTGAAATGAATGTGGTATTCAGAGATGTAACCGGAGCAGTGAAGGACTTTAAAAAACTGGTTCAGGGACAGGAATACTCGATTTCAGTTACGGTTAAACATCCTGGTATGAGGGATGATTATGAAAACATGGCCCTGACCCTGATGGTGCCTGCAGGATGTGAGATCATCAACACAAGGTTGTTTAGAAATATCAGTACGGGCAATACCGGACAGTTCGATTATCAGGATATGCGGGATGACAGGATCTACACCTATTTTGGTTTGAAAAGAGGTGAAACCAAGACGTTTAAATTCCTGGTAAATGCAAGTTTTGAAGGTAGTTACTGGATGCCGGCCATCTATGCTGAGGCGATGTATGATGGCAGGGTAAACGCCAAATCGGCAGGCTTCTGGACGGCTATTGAACCAAAATAGGGCTGGTTTTGGGGTTTAAAACGGTTAGAAATATAGCCATATCGGGCCTTTTTTTGATGTGTGGTCTGTTTTTGACCGGCCATCGGGTAAGGTTTTTGCAGGATTACTCAACGGCTGTTTTTGACAGGGAAGGAACAGTTATTTCAGCTGCTGTATCTGGTGACGAACAATGGCGACTGCTTTGTGAAGGGGAGGTTCCACCCAAAATTGCGCAAGCTATCATCAGTTTTGAAGATGAGCATTTTTACTGGCATCCGGGGATCAATCCGGTATCCGTGTTGAAGGCATTGAAGGATAATATCAAAGCTGGAAAGATCGTTAGGGGCGGCAGCACTTTATCCATGCAAATGGCGAGGATATGCCAGGGAAACAAACCGAGAACGATGATCCAGAAAATCAGGGAAATGATCCTTGCTTTGGGGCTTGAAATGAGATATTCCAAAAAACAGATCCTTGGATTATACGGCCAACATGCTCCGTTCGGAGGAAATATAGTGGGTTATTGTGCTGCATCCCAGCGTTATTTTGGAAAAGATCCGGAACTCCTTAGTTGGGCAGAAGCTGCCGCCATTGCCATATTACCCAATTCCCCGGGGAAAATATTTCCGGGTCGGGAACAGGCTTTGTTCATCAAAAAGCGCAATTTTTTATTGCTCAAACTGCACAAAAAAGGACTGATCGATCAAACCAGTCTATCATTGGCCATGAGAGAACCGCTTCCGGAAGGTTTGAAATATTTCGATCAGACCAGCCCTCATTTGCTACAGGAGATGAAAAAGGCAGGTAACCATAATCTCCGGTCCTCAATCGACGGAACTCTTCAGAAAATGGTCATTCATATCCTCGAGAATTTTGGCAGTATGTACGCAGCCAACAGCGTCAACAATATTTCGGCTCTGGTCCTTGACAATTCAAACGGTCAGATTGTTTCCTATGTTGGAAACGTGGATCACGATCCATTTCAGTCCAACAAGCACGTGGATATGATCAGTTCGATTAGAAGTCCGGGAAGTACCATGAAACCCTTGCTTTACGGAGTATGTTTTGACGAAGGCCTGATCACATCACAGTCATTGATTGAAGATACACCGATGTTTTTGAATGGATTCAGCCCTCAGAATATCGATAAAAATTTTCGTGGAATTGTTACTGCAGCAGATGCACTCAACAATTCTTTGAATATTCCTGCGGTTTTATTGCTGAAAGAATATGGTATTCAGCCCTTTATAGAAAAGTTGAGAATGTCGGGATTTGAACATACGAACCGTAGTAATGCTCATTACGGTCTTTCTCTCATCCTTGGAAGCAATGAGGTGACCAGTCTGGAACTAGGCCGGGCGTATATGAACATTGCGCGCAAGGCGATGGAAATGGAATCCATTGATATCAGTTATGAAAAGGAAAGCATTTCGAAACCATTTAAAGATATCCCTTTATCTGTCGGAAGCGCATATCTTGTATTGAATTTGCTCAAGGAAGTTAAAAGACCTGAAGAAAGAGACGGCTGGGAATTTTTTGAAAGCAGGCATTTTCTGGCCTGGAAGACCGGAACCAGTTATGGCAACCGTGACGCATGGGCCATTGGTGTGACCAGGCAAAACACGATCGTCGTTTGGGTGGGCAATGCCAGCGGTGAAGGAAGGAATGGCTTGACAGGTTTGCGGATGGCTGCGCCGGTGTTATTTGCTATTTCTGATGTTTTACCCCAAACTGACTGGTTTGAGGAACCTGCAGCCCAGTTAAAACCCATAGAAGTCTGTTCAGTGTCCGGATTTCGAAAAGGTGATCATTGTCCTGAGTCCCGATTTATTCTGGCACCCAAAAATGTCAGGCGAGTTCCGGTTTGTGATTACCATCAGGTTGTGATGCTGGACGCTGAAGGTAAATACCGGATCAGCAGCAATTGTTACGATCCTGCTTTGGGCCGGGACAGCAGTTTTTTTGTACTTTCGCCCAGGGTAAACCATTATTACAGGATTGCCAGCGGAAATGATCACAGTCTGCCTCCTTTTCATCCTGACTGCGAAAATCTCTCTCAGCAGGTGAATATCCTGTATCCGCACATGCATTCCCGGATACTTTTACCCAGGGAGATCAACGATAGGCTCAAACCACTGATCTGTAAGGCCGTCACCACGATGAATCAGGATACATTATACTGGTTTCTCAACAGTACTTTTCTCAAAACCACCACGAAAGATCATACCATAGTTGTAGATTCCCTGATGCCGGGATTCCATCAGTTGACTGTCAGTTCTGTGCATGGTATGTCGGGGCATGTGTCGTTTGAGGTGATCGTGGAGTAGGTTAATCTGTTAGCTCAGAAAAACAAATGAAAATGACCTGATATTTCCTGAGAATTGAACCTGGATTTCGGCAGTTCATCCAGTTTTCTGAACGACAATGGACGATGTTCCAAAAAAAGTATGGTATGTTAAGAAAACTTCACATTAAATAATAATTTAATTTGAAATTTAATAATACTTTTGAAATATAAATAAATAAAACTATTTCAGCATGTTTTATATTAATATTATCATTATATCATTGAACTAACGGAATTAAATGCGGTATTGGTATTTGGATGAAAACGACATGAAAATACGGATGATACTTTTGCTGGTCGATGTTAAATACTTTAAGGATTATTTCAAGCCAGTTTTGCAGGAATGTTATAACAAAGAGATTTAACATACAGATAAGTGAACAAATAGTCATTAATTTTCAACAAATATTCCCGGGAGTCGAAAAGAAATAATTCAAAAGTTTACACATGAAAAAAACTTTTATATTGGACACCAATGTCATCTTACATGATCACCTTAGTATTACCCAATTTGAAGAGAATGATATTGTCATCCCGATTGAAGTTTTGGAAGAATTGGACAATTTCAAGAAAGGCAATTCCCAAATGAATTATAACGCCCGTGAATTTTTGAGGGAAATTGACAGGTTGACAGGCGATAAGATCTTTAACGGAGGAATATCTTTGGGAGAAGGGAAAGGTAAATTGAAAATTGCACTGAATACAGAATTGCCGGAAAAACTTAAGATCTCATTTTCTGAAAACAAACCAGACCACAGGATCCTTGGGGTTGCCTCTGAATATCAGGATCAATTTCCCAACGAGAAAGTCGTCCTTGTCAGTAAGGATGTCAATCTCAGAGTAAAAGCTAAGTCGATCGGGATAAATTCCGAGGATTATGAGTCGGATAAAATCGACAATGTGGAAGACATGATCAGGGGGATCAATCATCTGGAAATAAATGATAATGAGTTAGTTGCAAATCTATACAAAAGTAAGAAGGGTGTTGCGCTCAACGGATCCAAAGAAGAATTAAAATTAGTCAATAATCAGTTTTTTATTCTGAATAATGGACAGTCCAGTGTTTTGGCCAGGTATTATTCAAAAGACAATTTGCTGAAGAAAATAGTTAAAAAGACTGCTTCCGGCATCAAGCCGCGCAATGCGGAACAAACTTTTGCACTGGAGGTTTTACTCGATCCAAATATTTTACTGGTTTCACTGACGGGAAAAGCCGGGACAGGAAAAACCTTGCTTGCGCTCGCTGCCGCGCTTGAGCAAAGGAGTGTTTATGAGCAGATCCTGTTGGCAAGGCCCATCATTGCTTTATCGAACAAAGAGATCGGCTTTTTGCCCGGAGATCAGTTTGATAAAACCAAACCCTATATGCAACCTTTATTTGACAATCTGGCTGTGATCAAACACCAGTTCAACAAAACCTCCAAGGATGCACAGAAAATTGATCAAATGATTGAAAAAGAAGAATTGGTCATTGCTCCTTTGGCATTTATCAGGGGAAGAAGTCTGTCCAATACCTTTTTTATCATTGATGAAGCCCAAAACCTGACGCCGCATGAGGTGAAAACCATCATCACAAGGGCCGGCGAAGGCACAAAACTGGTATTTTGCGGGGACATTCACCAGATTGACTCTCCTTACCTCGACAGCCAATCCAATGGTTTGTCCTATTTTACTGACCGGATGAAAGGTCAGGATCTGTTTGCGCATATCAATCTGATCAAAGGCGAAAGAAGTTATCTTTCCGAGTTGGCGAGTGATCTGTTGTAGAGAGCAAAGTTACTGATTCTTAGTTAACAATGCGAATCATGGGTTGAAAATACAGTTCTTAATCATTCAACCCACTTTGGGGTTGTAAATACGAAAATACCCCTAACCCCGGGTGAAGCCCGGGGCCATTAAGGTTTATGTCCTTCGGACAATCTTACCCGACAGGAATTTATCAAAAACAGCCTTTTTCAGCAAAACGAAAAAAGTGCAACTTGTTGATTAGAATTTATATGTACAAAACCTGGAAATGGGTTCTACTCTTGAATCGCATCATAATCTAACGTCTAACCGTACACATAAAGTCTGAGGTTTGCCTTTTCAGGATCGTGATCAGTCTTTCAGACAACAACGATTGTAGGTGTTGATTGGATCGAAACAAGTCTGAAATTTTAAGGAGTATGTAATAAAAGTCACTAGTGTCCGACAAAAATTACAAGATTTCTCGCTCCGCTCGAAATGACAAGGCTTTCAGGGGTTTTAGGAGGTTATGGGGTAGGCGGCGGCAATGCCGCCGCCTACCCCATAACTTAAACAACTAACTGTCTGTCATTCCCGATGCTCATCCACTTCGATCGGGACAGTCCCCGATGCTCATCCTATT
>DDTL01000036.1 GCA_002344345.1 Saprospiraceae bacterium UBA2365 | reverse complement strand
GTGTACTTTGAGCAAAAGACACGAAATTTGTCCTGGAATCAGAGGTTTTAACCTTTTGTATAAATCATTAGCTAACAGACTTAAGACTAAAAGACTATTGAGCAAAAAAATTACAAAAAAATAAGAAAAAAAACGAGGCTACTACAACTGAATAGACGCGAAACCAGTCATTACTTCGTTAAACTTGCAGGAATTTGTCGATCGCAATATTTTTCAGAAAATTGCGCATTTAATACCTGAGTTTAAAGATGCTTAAGACCGGCAAGGAATTTGCGATATTTTGACTCAATTTATCTTTAACGGCTAGCTAAATGCATTCCAAACCATCTGGCATTCAATGTGCATCGGATTTTCATTCATCCAGATAATGCTGATTTCCAATGGAGCTTTAATAGATTTAGCACAAGAAAGATCCCTGAACATTGATTAAAAATGAAAAATTATGGATATGACATGAATCATGAAGGAGTCAAATGCTTACGTATAAACGTAATAATCATTATTTTATAAAAGCATGATTGATTTTTTTACTCTAATAATAAATAAATAGTAACTTTGCGCGCTTATGAAATTCAGAATTATTTTTTCAATTGTATATGCGGTCATTTTAATGACAGCGCTGAGCTCCTGCAAGTCCGAATTTGAAAGGGTCAGGACCAGTAATGATCCTGTATTGTTGCTTGAACAAGCTAACAAATATTTTGACAATGGCAAATATCTGAATGCCCAGACATTGTATGATATTGCGATACCTTATTACAGGGGAAAAGCTGAATCGGAAGATTTGTTTTACAAGTATGCGTATACTTATTATCACACAGAAGATTATATACTTGCAGCGCATTACTTTAAAAATTTTGCGAGTTCATTCATTAACAGCAGCAAAAGAGAAGAAGCCGCATATATGAGCGCCTATTCTGAGTATCTGATGTCTCCCATTCCTGCGTTGGATCAGACATATACAAACAAAGCCATTGAATCCTTGCAATATTTTGTTAACAATTACCCCAACAGCGATAAAATTGAACAATGTAACAAGCTATTGGATGAATTGAGATTAAAACTGGAAGAAAAATCATTTTCTGAAGGTATGCTTTATTTTAAAACGAAGCAGTATGTTTCCGCAGTGACATCTTTTGAGAATATGCTCAATGATTTCCCGGAATCATCGAGAGCTGAAGAAGTCAGGTATCTGGTAGTTCAGGCCGGATATTTGTATTCGATTAACAGCATTTATGACAAAAGAGAAGAGCGATTGACTGATGCATATAATAAATATAATGCATTCATAAGGAAATATCCGCAAAGTAAGTATAGTGCGAAAGTTAAAAAAATTGGTCTTGAAATTGAAAAAAATTTAAACGAATATAAGCATGGCAAAGGACATCAAAGCTAGAGTTCAGGGTCAAAACCCAAACATTCAACCTCAAAACATGAATGATTTTATTGGTAAAGATAAGATCAACAGTATATACGAAGCCCTGGCTGTGATCAGTAAAAGAGCTGATCAGTTAGCTCTAGATCTCAAACTCGAGTTGAAAAATAAATTGGATGAATTTACTATCCATCAGGACACTATCGAAGAAATTATCGAAAATAAAGAGCAAATTGAGATCACAAAGTTTTATGAAAAACTTCCGAATCCGGCATTGATCGCTACCCAGGAATTTTTCGACAGAAAAATCAAATACGAGTACAGAGATGATGAAGGAAATGTGATTGAATACAAGAAGTTTTGATTCTCAATCACTTTGCATGGATGATCTGAATAACAAAAAAATCGTCCTGATCGTAACCGGCAGTATAGCTGCATACAAAAGTGCGGTTTTAATACGGCTGTTGATCAAGGCTGGTGCAGAAGTTCAGGTGATCATGACCCCGGCATCGACGGAGTTTATTTCCCAACTGACACTTTCTACCCTTTCCAAAAAAACGGCTTTCCTTGATATGATGGATCATGGTCAATGGAATAGTCATGTAGACTTTGGGCTATGGGCGGATGCAGTCCTGATTGCCCCTGCAACCGCCAACACCATTGCAAAAATGGCCAATGGTATAGCAGATAATTTAGCCTTGTGTGTATATCTGTCTGCCAAATGCCCTGTGATCGTAGCACCTGCTATGGACCTTGACATGTGGATACATCCCGCAACTCAAAAAAACATTGAAACCCTTAAGCAATATCATACAGGTATCATTCCTGTAGGATCAGGTGAACTGGCATCTGGATTGAGTGGCGAAGGCCGAATGGCTGAACCGGAAGAGATCATGACTTATCTACATCAGTATTTCAATAAAAAAAAAACTGATTTGGCAGGAAATAGGGTATTGATCACTGCAGGCCCTACCTATGAACCGATTGATCCTGTAAGATTTATAGGCAATCACAGTTCAGGCAAAATGGGTTTGGAATTGGCTAAAGAATGCAAAACCAGAGGCGCTGAAGTTGACCTCGTCATTGGCCCTAACCATTTGGATTTACCCATAGGAATCAACATCCGGCAGGTCACAAGTGCTGCTGAAATGGAGAAAAATGTGATGGATCTTAAAGAAACAGCAGACATCCTCATTTTTTCAGCAGCGGTTGCTGATTATACACCATCAACTACTGAGAGCAGGAAGATCAAGAAAAAGGAGACCAATTGGCAGTTAAATCTGACAAAAACGACTGACATCGCAGCAAAAGTGGGTGCAGATAAAAAAGAAGGTCAGATTTTAGTCGGGTTTGCATTGGAAACCGATCATGAAACAGAAAATGCATTTGGTAAATTAACCACCAAAAACCTGGATTTAATTGTACTCAATTCATTGAACGATGAAGGTGCCGGATTTACCTTTGATACTAATAAAATCAGCATTCTGCATCGTCTAAACAATAAGATCGAACATTTTGAGTTAAAGTCTAAAAGCCAGGTTGCAACAGATATCATTGACAGGATCAGTGAACTGTTGCATAAAGATGGTTGATTCCAAAAGTCATTTTTCCAGCCAAAACAAGGAGCTTGTAAAACTCTTTGGAAGTGATTAAAAATAACAGTTTTACAAATGAGACAAATTATTCTTTTCTTTCTAATGATTTTATCATCAAGTCTTTTAGCTCAGGAATTAAAGATTGATGTCAAAGTAAATGCACCCAAGCTAAAACTTGCTGATCCCAGAGTTTTTCAAACTCTCGAAAGATCTGTGTCAGAGTTTTTAAATAATACAAAATGGACCAATGATGAATTTGAGTCCCATGAAAAAATTGAAGGTAGTTTACTGATCACCATTACCGAGGAATACTCTCCAAGTAGTTTTGTCGCTGATATTGCCGTTCAGGGAATACGCCCGGTTTTCAATAGCAATTACACAACTTTATTGTTCAACCGTCTTGACAAGGATTTCAAACTTGAATACGAAGAAATGCAATCCATAGAAGTGAGCAAAGGAATTTATATTGATGATTTTTCATCGCTGTTAAGTTTTTATGTTTATTTATTGCTTGGAATGGATTATGATTCATTTTCTCCTTTAGGCGGAGAACAATATTTTCAAATATCGGAGAGTGTATTGAATGCTGTGCCTCAAAACAGCGTAAATGCAGCAGGTTGGAGTCTTGGCGGCAAGAAGGAGAACAGATACTGGCTGATGGAGAACCTATTAAATCCAAGATACAGGCCATACAGGCAATCGACTTATGAATATCACAGATTGGGATTGGATGTTATGTCTGATGATCCGGACAGAGGTAAGGCTATTTTGGTGAGTGTATTGAAGGAAATGGATAAGGTGAATGAAAGTTATCCTAACAGCATAGTTTTAAGAAATTTTCTGGACTCAAAAAGAGATGAAATCATCGAAATATTCAAGGGTGGCAGCAGAGGTCAAAAGAATACTGTATACAATCTGATGGCCAGGCTTGATCCTTCGCAAATGAGTAATTATGCGGTGATCAGACAATGATCACTATCAAGTTATCCATCTTATCATTCATAGAGGTCAATCCATGCCTGGATGTTGTTTTTCCAGCTACTCATCTCCATGATAATTGATTTATTATTAATTGTTCGCTGTTGATATTCATCAAAATTGATGATTATGTCATCGATTTTTTTGGCTAGTTCAGAAAATGCATTGATTTTAATAAAGTAAATTCCTTTGTCTTCAAATATTTTATAGGGAAGCCATGAGCCTGTTATAACAATGTTTTCTGTGGCAAAATATTCCTGCATAGTTCCTGAAAGTTGATCAGTCGTCTGAAGTTGGATCATAATATCTGAACTATTCCTGAGATGCGCATTCATCATTTCGGGTAAAAATGACTCGATCAATTTATACTCAATGCCCGTAGATTCCAAAGCTACCTGCAATTTAGCCTTGTATCCATTTTTGTCAGCCGGATAGGTCACAGGAACCACTAAAAACAGATCCTTGTAATAATTCTCATGTTTCAATGATGACAACGCATCCAGAATCTTCCCATGTTGTTGGCTGGGATTCAGGTTGTAACCAATAGTAATCAGGATTTTATCCCGTGGAAAACCAAAAACTGCTCTGCTGTCTTGCCTCGAAGCATTTAATTCTTTGATATAATCCATCATGATCAAGCCAAATCTGACAATGCTTATTTTTGCTTTGGTAGGTATTTCCCTGATAAAATCATTTCTGGTTTGCTCATTGCCAAAAGTTATGATATCTGCTGTTTTAAAGATCCTTTTCTTTAGCCATTTGTTGAATCCTGAAGATCTGTAATAATCACTACCCCAAACAAATATGATGACTTTTTTTGCGATTCGGTGAAAAACATTGAAGTATACGATATTGTCGTTTAAAAATTGAATATGGACTATATCATATTTTTTTTTGAACTTTAGAATGGAAAATATGATCATCAACCTGATGATAGCTCCTTTAATAAAAGGTATTTTTGTTAAAAAAGATCTTTTAAATGAATAATGAACTTCGTCAAAATACGTGTTGTACGCCTGCTCCAGGTGATCATTTGTCAAAAGAATACTAAAACTATAATTATTATTATATGCGATGAAATGTTTAACATGGTTCAACACGAATACAGAAGCACCATCTCCGATGATGAGGACCTTTTTCTTATCATTCATATTAAAGCTTAAAAATGAATACTTGGTTCTACTCCGGAAAGTCTTTTCACCCTAAATCCCCGCTGACGTTTTCAGTCAGTACACGCACTGACGTTTTCAGTCAGTACACGCCTAAAAGGGGACTTTTAAATTGTTGATTTTCAATCGTTTCCCTTTAGACTTGTACTGATCTTTGACGTCAATAGATTGTGGCAAAAAAACGATAGAAAATCAACAAATTGGACTTTTCAGAGCAGACTCATACTTCTATAATAATAAATCTCTGATTGAATACTTTTCTGCATACTTTACCGATTACAATCATGTAAGAATTAATTCAGATTCCAAAGTTAAACATTTTATGAATGCCTTTTGGATATGATTTCATATTCAAATCATGATACCTTTACCAGATCAATACTGATAAAGATAGTTTAAATGAGATCATAAATGGCAAAATATTTAAATTCTTCGTATCTCATCTGGAAACAATAAACTTTTTAACACCCAGACTTTCTCCGTCCTCGGTCAAAACTTCACAATAATAAGTACCAATTTCAAGGAGATCGATCGTGTTCAGTTTTACTGAACTTTCCTTGCTAACAGAGTTCATGACCAATTCGCCAAGAACGTTATAAATCCTTATAAAAAACCCAGTTTTCGAAATCGCTTCATACTTAATATCAATCTGGAGAAAGTCATGGGTTGGATTGGGGTAAAGGTCAAAACCACCCATTGTGAAATCTTCCCCTTTGCCAAATTTACCCTTAGTAAAGACCAAAAAGATATAAATAATTGAATCACAGCCATAGGAAGTTTTCATGTATTCAACCCCTTTCGGATTTTTTTCATTATAGAGTACTCCATTGACTTTCACCTGATAACCGTCACCATGAATACCTTTATAGAATAATGTATCCACATAAGATTCTGAAAATACCAAATTAATACTGATGATAGAATCGCACCCGTTGATATTCTGCAAAATTTCAATACCGGATAAATTGTTTTCGTTATAAGTATTTCCATTGATTGAAACAGAATACTGATCGCCAATGCAGCCCAAATACGTGATATCTGAGCTTGAATTTTCCAAAAATATCAGTTCAATGGTGACAATTGAATCACAACCATTGGCATTTGTAAGAATTTCAATTCCTGATGGATTGAATTCATCATATAGATTTGCATTCACTTCGATAAAATAGCCATCTCCATTGCAGCCTACATAATTGACTGAATAATAAGTCGATGGTGCAAAATCCAGATTTATCTGGATAATGGAATCACACCCAACCTCATTGAAAATATATTCTATCCCAACCGGATTGCTTTCATTATATACGTTTCCATTTATTTCTATGGCATATCCATCACCTTCGCAACCTTGATATGTAATATCCTGCACCGCAGTTTCATAAAAAACGAGGTCGATGACAATAACAGAATCGCATCCATTTTGGGTAATCATGAATTCTTCTCCGGTTGGGTTGCCTTCCCAGTAAACTGTTCCATTCACTTCGATTTGATATCCGTCTCCCTGACATCCGATATAATTTATGTTTGTATAAACAGGTTGACCAAAAACCAGGTTAATGGTAATAATGGAATCGCACCCAAACTGACTTACCATGAACTCTTCACCAGTTGGATTTCCCTCCCAATAAGTTGTTCCGTTAACTTCGATTTGATATCCGTCTCCCTGGCATCCGAAATAGTTTATTTCTTCATTTATTGTCGTGTTAAACTGGAGATTGATAAAAATGATCGAATCGCATCCGTATTGGGTAAACATCAACTCCTCCCCGACAGGGTTTTCTTCCCAATAAGTTGTGCCGTTTACTTCTACTTCATAACCATCTCCAATACATCCGGAATAATTGATCAGTGTAACGACATGAGGTGTAAAGACCAAATTGATCGTAACATATGTTCCACAACCATATTCATCTTCGATAAATTCCTCGCCAACAGGATTCCCTTCCCAATAAGTTGTGCCGTTTACAACTATTTCATATCCATCTCCCTGACATCCAAAATAGTTTATTTCCTCGTACTCCGGAAGATCAAAAAACAGGTTAATAAATACAAAAGAATCACACCCATACTGATTGAATAGTAACTCCTCCCCAAAGGGATTACTTTCTGAATATATTGTACCATTTACTGTTACTTCATAACCATCTCCCTGGCAACCAAAATATACCAATTCAAATTCATTTGACATATAATATGTTAAATCAATGGTAACAATTGAATCACATCCTGCCTGATTGACCAGAATTTCTGTTCCATCAGGATTAAATTGATCATAAACAGTATTTCCAATGGTAAAACTTGATCCATCTCCCCAACAACCCTGATAGGTAAATGTACCATAGGTAGTTTCACATTCTCCATCATTCATCGAAATACAAACATCGTCAACAATTCCTGTTAATTCTCTGTAATAGTATCCACCCGCCTCATTTCCGTGTTGGATAAAATTCATAGTGTTCAATTCAATCAAATTTAAGTTTACTGCACCGGTACCAATAGGAATATTAAAGTCAGGATCAGAATATAGGTTCAGTGAAAAATTTGCATCACCTTTTGCAAATTCAATATACACATCATTTCCAAGTGTACTATAGCTAATTGGAGAAGAATTATATTCAACTCCATTTTTCCTTACTAAAATTCGAAACCGTAAAGAACCATTTGGGGGATTTGGAGCGAAATAAAATACACCAACTGCATCTTGAGTTCCTGGAGGATTTCCCGTACACTCTTCATCAGGACAATCCCAAAGAGGATCTTGTGAAAACTCAGACAATGCAAAAATTAAATGCCCTGTAAAAGGTTGACCTTGATATGTCCCAACTTCGTCAGGTCTGAACTTGAAGGTTGCCGTCCAGGTGTCAGAATTAGTTATGGGTGTGTCCATTTCCTTATAAACTCTTCGTTGAGAACCGTCCGGTGCCCCATTGATGTATTGCAATGCTCCATTGTCTATCTCTACCAGCGAGCCAACCTGGGTCCATCCGCTCGGATTGGAAAAGTTTTCAAAATAAATGCACTGACTTTGACTGTAATTCTGGAAAGAAAAAAACAGGATAACTGACAATAATAAACTCATTAAGGTTTTCATATAGATTGTTTTTGTTGCTTTATTACCAAATCTGAAAAACTGAAAAAAAAAAACATAACATTGGCATATACTTAACCAATGCTGATTCATGAATTTCATTAAAAAAATGCTATTGTTGAAAAGTCATCATTTACTTATCTTCAATAACTATAAAATGGAAATAGGCTATACACATCAAAGTTAATAAACTATTTTATAGCAGACAAGAGGCAACTCAAAAAAAAAGAAAAAAGGAAGGAAATATTTCACTTTCCTGACCTTTTACTATTTTTGGATGTAACTTTATTAAAAAAATACCTTGAAAAAAATTGCTATCTTTGCTTCTGGCCATGGATCCAATGCTCGAAAAATTTGTGAATATTTTTCATTTAGCCCTCATATACAGGTTGTTCTGATAGGTACCAACAAGCCCGATGCAGGAGTTTTAATTCATGCTAGGGACTTTAATATTCCAGCAATTACTTTTGGAAAAAAGAATATGTTGGAAAAAAATTTTATTGAAGAAAATTTATTGCCGTACGAAATTGATCTGATCGTTCTTGCTGGCTTTCTATTATTGATTCCCCCTTCATGGATTCAACATTATCCTCAAAGAATAATCAACATTCACCCGGCCTTGTTACCGAAATTCGGGGGTAAAGGTTTGTTTGGCTCTCATGTGCACAATGCAGTGAAAGCATCTGGAGATGCAGAAACCGGGATAACCATCCATTATGTGAATGCTCATTATGATGATGGTGAACATATTTTACAGGTGAAATGTCCTGTTTTTCCCAATGACACGCCTGAACAAATCGCATCAAGGGTGTTAAAATTGGAGCATTTCTATTTTCCAAGGACGATTGAAAAGATCCTTCTGGCAGAATAAAACTGTTCTATCCGGCATCAGAGAATTGCAATTCCGGATAAAACAGTTTCTGACATATCGTTTTTTATTCTTTCCACTTGATTGAACAACCAATGGCTTTTGTATTCTTTACCTCGACTTCTTTCCCTTCAAGCAATGCATTCACCGCCAATTCAACGTATTTCTCTGAAACATTTTCCGGTTCTTTTGCATTATCATCAATTGCCCCGATATACTCCAGCAAAAGCTTTCCATTCGGTGCATTATGTACAACAAAAACATGTGGAGTTCGGGTTGCTCCGAATTTTTTTGCAAATTCCTGAGTCTCATCATGAAGATATGGAAAAGTAAATCCTTTCTCTTTGGATCTGATCACCATATTTTCAAAACTGTCTTCCGCATAAACAGCTGCATCATTTGAATTAATGGCAACCACAGGAAATCCCAATGGTCTGAATTTTTTATCCAATTGGATCAATCTGTCTTCATAAAGAACTGAGAATGGACAGTGATTGCAGGTAAATACGATAATATAACCTTTCCATGGATTGGCTGGGGACACCAAAAACTGGCTGTTGTCTACATTTTTAAGTTTAAATGGCATAACCTGATCACCTATTTTGTAACTATCCTGAGCAAAAATGCTTAAACTAAGCAGAATTAAGGGCAATAAAAACAACTTTTTCATTCTCTATTTAAATTAATGGTTTAATAAAATATTACTGATCTGATCATCCAATGAATTCAAGTTAAAAGACCCTTCATGCCATCTTTTGATGCCTGATGATCCTTTAATAAATAACGTAAATGGAATGGCACCGGACCAGTTTTCTTCAATTTTGGGAATAAATGAATTAGGGTTGGATTCATCCAGAAACCAAATCGTTGACTTCAATTTTTGGATTTCAAGAAAAGGTACCAGTTTTGAATCAATATCTTTTTTGAAATCAAGATTAACTAAAATTATATTCAACTTTTGATTTTTGTATTTTTTCCCCAATTCTTCAAAATATGGAATTTCTTTAACGCATGGCAAACACCAGGTAGCCCAAAAATTAATGATATATAAACTGTCGTTTTTTGATTCAATTAAATCTTTGATCTCATTCAACTTTACTGTTCTGAAACTCTGTCCAAAACCATTTATCAAAAAAAATCCAAGCATCAAAGTAAAGAACAGTTTTGTCATACTACATGGAAAATAATGATCATTTCAGTTTAATAATAACCAATGAAAAACAAATTTCCCTGATAAAAGTTCAAATTACCCGCTGATTACGAATTTAAAACCTATTCCATGTATATTTTCAATTGTAATATCCTGATCTTCTGATAAATATTTTCTCAATCTGCTGATAAAAACATCGAGACTCCTGCCGACAAAATAATCATTCTGCTTCCATACTTTTTTCAGGATATCAGCTCTTGGAACAATGATATTCCTGTTTTGATATAAATATAATAATACATCTGCTTCTTTTTGTGTCAACCTTTTCTCAAAGTGTTCTCTCTTCAATAAAAGATCGAGATAATCAAACATATACGTGCCGAGATAAAATACCATCTCCTTTTGATCTCTTACTATGTATTTTCTTTTGAGAAACACTTCGATCTTCAGTATCAATTCTTCAATACTGAATGGTTTTACGATATAATCGTCAGCACCAAGTTTTAGTCCATGGATCTTGTCTTCCTTCAATGATTTGGCTGTAAGGAAAATAATGGGAATCTCTGTATCAATTTCCCTGATCTCTTTAGCCAATGTAAAGCCGTCCATCAACGGCAACATCACATCTATCAGACAAATATCAAATTTCCCCTGAAGATAATATTGATAAGCTTCTCTGCCATTGACTGCTAAAACTACCTGATAACCATGAAATTCCAGATTATCCTTCGTTACAAAAGCCAAAACTTCGTCATCTTCAACATAAAGAATTTTTTTTGATTCTCCATTCATTTTATAAAGATTAATTTTAATCGAACAAAAAAGATAAATACATTTTCAGGATTTTAATTCCAACGGCATTTCCAGTATTATATCTGTACCTATATCCTTCTGAGATTCAAGTTTAATCGTCCAACCATGTAGCTCGCATATGTTTTTAACATAATATAAGCCAAGTCCGAAACCTTTTACATCATGCACATTCCCGGTTGGCACCCTGTAGAATTTATTGAAAATCAATTTTTGATGTTTTTCATCTATTCCAATCCCTTCATCTGAAAACCGGAGCTCCATGTTACCATTTGCTCTGAAAAAAGTCACATGTACCAATAATGGTTCACTGACGGAATAATCTTTGGGTTTTGCATATTTTACAGCGTTCTCTATGATATTGGACATCAGATTAGATAAATGATACCGATCTCCATATACGGAAAATCTTTCTACACGAATATCTGTTCTAACCTTTACGAATTTATCCAAAAACCTGTTTTCTTCAAGTTTGATGGTTTCATTCAACAATTGTACCAGATCAATAGGTTCTTTTTGTAATACAAATTTTTTCTCACTGCGGACCACTTCAAGAATGTTCTCTACCTGTGAATTGAGCCTGCTGCTTTGATCATTGACAATCCTTGCATATTTCAAAAGTCTGTCATTTTCCTGTATTTCAGGAGAGTTTTCCAACACTTTAGACGCAATTCTGATGGACGACAACGGAGTTTTAAACTCATGTGTCATGTTATTCACAAAATCTTTTTGCAACTCTGATAGCTTTTTCTGCTGATAAATGGTTTTTACAGCAAAAAGGAATGCCAAAACAGCCACCAATGACAAAAAACTCAGAAAAACGAAAATCCAGATTTCGTTTAAAAGAAAAGAATTCCTGTTTGGGAACCGGACAATAAAATAATAGGTAAACCCTTCAAATTCAACAAGTTTTGTTTTGTAAAGATCATGATGTTCTTTATCAAGGGTACAGCAATCTCCGTGAACCAATTCTTCTGAAAAACAATCATACAAAGCATATTCAAAAACGGTATCAAGCGAAATCTCAGCCATTTCCCTGAGTAGAAAATCTTCCAGTATATGAGGATCAATAAAATTATTATAATTGACCACATAAGTATTGCTTGCCAGTTTTTTGATCAATCCTTCTTTTGGCAATTCAGAATTGCTGTGTTTTGCCATCTTCTCAGCAACATTGCGGAGCGCAACAGTAACTTTCTCATCAAATTCATTATTTCTCAGTTGCCAGTTGCTGTACAGCCAATAAGCCTGAATCAATAAAATTCCGCCAATCGCCAAACCGCCCAAAAACAATACCCTGATTATTTGGTTTCTTTTCATCGTTCAAATATACGGAAATAACGTTTTTATAAAATACATATTTGATACAAGTACGCTTTAATTTTAAACAACTTTAACAATTTTCTTAAAGGGTTAACCCCATAAAGTGATCATTTCAAAATGAATCAAACACTAAATTAAGCTCTGTTCAATAACCCAAATCAAAAAATTGATCATTTTTCATAATTTCAGGATAGCTGTTTTTGACACATTAAAGAATTAAGTTGGACAAGCCAGAACTAAAGGGGGACATTGATTTAAGAATACTGATCAACGATTTTTGATTTAAGAAGTCCAATACACCTGTAATCATAATTCGTTCATCCTTTGATTGTCCGTATGAGCTTGCCCGTAGAGCTTGCCCGTAGAGCTTGCCCATAGGGGGGGGGGATCGACCCCGTTGGATTTACATTTTGAGGGGCACAAATTCAGTATGGCTTTATTCCTGCATCAAATTTCCATAAATTTCTGCAACAAAATACACGAATTCAGTTTTGAGAACACAAACAATCGTTCATAAGCCAACAAGAAATTTTTAAAAGTAAAATGGTCCAAACAGATTCAGGCATATTATCTCGTGACATATTCAAAATCTTAGCTTTGGTTCTCAACCAATTACTTTCCAAAATCAACGTATCTTGAAAAACATTGCAAAAATTAAAGGTAGAATGAATTATTTAGACCCAAATACTCCAAATAAAATTGGTATAATTAGTTGATAAACTTATTTTTGCAGCCTGTTATGAAATTCAGAGGTTTATATATAATTTTTCTGCTCAGTTTATTGCCTGTGTTGCTGCTAAGTCAGAGCGGAAATCCCTTTGAAATCAAGGCCAGGAAAACTATTCCTGCCAGAGAGATAAAAAAAGAAAAAAAAGCTGATCAAAGCCCAAAGGATACCATCAGCATTCCTTACCGAAATACTCAGAATCAGGTAATTACAAAATCTAAAGTTGAAAATACTCCGGGAAGTATACCTGACAGTGTGATGATTGCCGACAGCATCGAACCGGCAATAGTTCCATCCGGGGACAATCCATTTGACCTGTCAGAAGAAAGGATTGTGTTTTCACCCGGCCGAACCGAGGTATCAAACGGATCTCAACCGGAACAGAAAGTAGTTGTGGATACCAAAACAAAAAAACACATTAACTTTATTTTTTGGGTGATATTGCTTTCTTTGATTGTCCTGGCATTCCCTTTAAGTATTGACAGGTGGTACGTTGTAAAAATCATGCGTTCATTATTCAATATCAATATTTCAAGTAGTCTGGCAAGGGATTTTACCGGATTCAACATTTTACTATTTGCGTTGCTCTACATAGTTTTCCTGGTAAGTTTATCCGTTTTTATTTTTTTACTTTTACGTGATTTTGCAGGGATGGAAGGTACATTCCTCTTATATCTTCTGTCATTGGGAGGAGTTTTATCTGTCTACTTAATCAGGCATGTCGGATTGCTGATTACAAAATGGATCTTCCCGGAAGTTGCCGCCTTTAATGCTTTTAATTTTACAATATTAAGCTTTAACTCAATCCTTGGGATCGGACTGATCATCCCGAATTTTTTTCTGGCATTCAGCCAGCCTGAATTTGCAAAAATTTCTTTTTTCGCAGGAATAGGTATTATTCTGATTTTTTATTTCATGAGGACTTTCCGCGGATTGATGATATCATTCAAGACTTTTATTAATCATCCAATACATTTTTTTATTTACCTTTGCACTTTCGAAATTTTACCTCTGTTGACATTGTACAAATTAGCATTAGAATTTAATTAATCAGACAATTATTCTTTAATTAACACCGCATATTGGAATGCTTAAAGACGCAGCAAATCAGGATTTCAGACCGGTAAAGACGATTTTAGTATCTCAACCAGAACCAGGCTCTAACAGTTCTCCTTTTGGTGAATTAGCTTCGAAATGGAATATTAAGATAGATTTCAGGCCCTTCATTCAGGTTGATCCTGTAACAGACAAGGAATTCCGTAAAAACAGAATAAAACTGGATGATTTTACTTCTATCATTTTAACCAGTAAAAATGCTGTTGATCACTTTTTCAGAATTTGCGAAGAACAACGGGTGACCATGCCGGCTACTACCAAGTATTTTTGCCTCACAGAAGCCGTTGCAAATTATCTGCAGAAATTTATTGTATATAGGAAAAGGAAAGTCTTTCTGGGGCAAAAAACGATCAACGACCTTCACCCTTATTTTATGAAGCATAAAGACAACGAAAAATTTTTACTGCCAACTTCCAATCTGAGAAGTAAGACAGTGTGCAGCTTTCTGGAAAGTGAAGGCATTCATTTCACTGAGGTGATGATGTATAAAACTGTTTCATCCGATCTGTCTGATCTGAGCGATATCACTTATGATATGCTTTGCTTTTTCAACCCGCAAGGGATCGCTTCTCTTTTTGAGAACTTTCCTGATTTCAAGCAAAATAATACACGTATTGCCGTTTTCGGGAAACATACTCAGGATGCAGCTCTAGAAAGATCATTGAAAGTCAATATTTTAGCTCCAACAGAAAAGGCGCCATCCATGACCATGGCTATCGACCAGTATCTGGAACATTCAAATAAAAAATAATCTCATACTAATAAAAATCCAGTCATTACGATCGGATAATCAAGATTGGCAAAAAATGGAAAAAAGGCTGAACAAAGTCCTGATTGTTCAGCCTTTTTTCCATTTTGATTGCTTAAATTTGTTGCGAATTGAACTCAATTTAAGCAGGCTTTTCTGAGACTTTAGCAAAACTGATCAAGGGTTTGATTTAATGTGAGTTGGAATAATCGATTTGAAAAGTATTAAATTTTTCGGATGTAAGCCATTTTTTTTGAAAATTTCTCTTCTGCCATAAAAATAAACAATAATAAACATATGAAAAAAATCTGTGTAATAGGAGCAGGAACAATGGGCAACGGCATTGCTCATGTTTTTGCCATGCATCAATATGACGTTGTTCTTTGTGACATTGATCAGAATGCCCTGGACAAAGCCATTAAAACGATCACTGTTAATATGGATCGGATGATCGCTAAAGAAAAAATTACTGAACAGGACAAATTCGAAACGCTTGCTCACATCATTACCTCAACAAACCTCTCTCAATCAGTTGAGCGTGCAGATCTGGTGGTTGAAGCTGCTACTGAAAATGTCGATCTTAAACTGAAAATATTTAAACAAATCGATGAATTCGCTCCCGCAGAAGCCATTTTAGCCAGCAACACATCATCGATTTCCATCACAAAAATAGCATCCGTAACCAAACGTCCCGGAAAAGTGATCGGTATGCATTTCATGAACCCGGTACCGGTAATGAAATTGGTAGAAATTGTAAATGGATACGAAACAGACGGGAATGTCAGCCAGACCATTGTAGATATTTCTAAAAAACTGGGCAAAACACCGGTCGAGGTGAATGACTATCCCGGATTTGTAGCCAATCGTATCCTGATGCCGATGATCAATGAAGCGGTCTACACTTTGTATGAGGGTGTTGCCGGTGTACAGGAAATCGATACTGTTATGATGCTGGGTATGGCTCATCCGATGGGTCCGTTACAATTGGCCGATCTCATTGGACTCGATGTTTGTCTGTCTATTTTGAATGTTTTGCACGATGGTTTTGGCAATCCGAAATATGCTCCTTGTCCGTTGATGGTAAATATGGTTACTGCAGGAAAACTAGGACGTAAAACGGGAACAGGCTTTTACAATTACACACATGGCACCAAAGAATGGGTAGTAGCCGATCGATTTAAATAAACTACCATTATGATATAGCTCTTTTGCTGACAGAGCGTTGGTTCTTCTCAAGGCAATCTTATTTCTACTAAAACAAACCATTTACTACTTAAAGGTGAAACTGGTCATAGTTGGATATGGAAATTAACGCAGTGTTTTGATTCAGGGCTATCAGATATTGTCTATTGCGTAATCAATTAAACCAAGTGTTTGTAGCAGAATAATAGTCTCCAACATGACGGGGGTATTCTGGCAAACTAAAATCCCTGCGAGCTAAATAGTTAAATTTTTTTAAACTTAACAAGGACTTTTCTTTATACATTTGTCTGTTAAAATCCAATCAATGATCGAAGGAAAAAAAATAGTTGTGGTTTTACCAGCATACAATGCAGCAAAAACGCTCGAGATAACCTATAAAGAAATCGACTTTACGATTGTTGATGAGGTAATCTTAGTTGATGACCTCAGCCATGATGAAACAGTTGCCATCGGTAAAAAATTAGGCATTCACCACATCATCGTACACGAGAAAAACAAAGGGTATGGAGGAAATCAAAAAACCTGCTACAACAAAGCCCTCGAAATCGGTGCGGATATTGTCATTATGCTACATCCGGATTATCAGTATACACCAAAATTAATTCCATCCATGTCTCATCTCATTGCCTCTGGATTGTACGATGTGGTGTTAGGATCGCGGATCCTTGGAAAAGGTGCTCTCAAAGGAGGAATGCCGATGATCAAATATGTAGCCAACAGATTGCTCACGCTGACTCAAAATATCCTGTTGAATGCAAAACTTTCAGAATATCACACCGGATACCGTGCTTTTTCCCGCCGCGCATTGATATCCATAGATTATGAAGCCAATTCAGACAATTTTGTTTTTGATAATCAAATGCTTTCCCAATTGTGGAATGCAGGGTTCGAAATTGCCGAAATCACCTGCCCTACTAAGTACTTTGACGACGCTTCCAGTATCAATATTAAAAACAGCTCCATTTATGGTATGGGTGTATTAAAGACTTCAATTCAATACAGATTGCATAAATGGGGTTTGTTAAAAAATAAAATTTTCCTCCATGCCAAAAATCTATGAACGGCTATTCAAACTCCGGACGATCGCCATTTTCCTGTTGCCAACTGTTTACTTCCTGATAGCCAGACATTTCAGAGTGCTTTTAGGCGATTTGTCCCTCAGGTCCAGCGATCCGGAATACATCTATTTTATGAGCGGATTGAATCTCTCTGAAGGAACACTTGAATTGGCTCACATCGACAACCCGGGAACGCCTTTACAGATCCTTATGGCTTTACTTTTCAGAATTATATGGCTGGTAAGAGGAGCTCCTTCTGTGTATATTGAAGATATTCTGGCACATCCTGATTTTTACCTTTCTGTTACCAGTTTTACGATTGCAGGACTCACGACCGTATTGCTTTTGTATGCAGGAAAAAAAATTTTTGAAAGCACTGGTTCCGTTTTGCTGGCTCTTTTGTTTCAAACCGCTCCATTTCTCCCATTGATCTGGTTTGATCTGATCGGTCGGGTTGCGCCTGAGTTGATGATGCCATTTCCCGTGATTTTATTGATGGTGATGACCGTGTCTATTCTAAAACAAAATTCACCTGTAACCAACAAACAGGTATTACTTCTTTCGCTTATAGCTGCATTCGGATTGGCCATCAAATTGACTTTTTTACCTATTTGGATCCTGCCATTTTTCCTGGTCGGGGACTGGAAACAAAAGATCAGGTTTATTTTGCTCTCATTACTTGGGTTTTTTATTATAGCTTTTCCAGTTACTTTGCAATGGGATATTTTTTGGAACTGGATAAAATCTTTGTTCTTGCATAGCGGCCAATATGGTGCAGGTGAATCCAACATTCTGGATCCGGTTGCGCTGAAATCCCATATTCATGAACTCTTTAACCTGGAAAAATACTTCTTTATCCTGTTTTCCATATTGATAGTCACTTTGTTGGCTTACCTCGGGTGGTTCAGAAAAAAAGTTGAAAAAAAACTCAGTCTGGTCAGTCTCGCCGTAATACTCGTCATTGTCATTCAGCTTGTTATGGTAGGAAAACATTTCGCACACAGATATTTCATTCCAGTATTGATGCTGTCCCCATTGATGATCTTTCTGATATTTGAAATGTTCAAAAAAATTGCTCCCGGAGAAAATACCACAAAAAGTATTCAATGGGCCGTCCTTGTTTTGCTGTTAATTCAATTCAGGAATAACGTCCATTGGTTTCCGGTAAAAAATGAAGCGATGGGCACCGACATTGTCAACAGGAAGATGACTCTGGATGTGGTTAAACAACTGGACAAAAACAGTTACAAAATTATTGCCACTCAAAATTATGGTTGTCCGTTTATTGAATACATACTTGCTTACAGTCAGGTTTGGGCAAAACACGAAAAACGACTGGAATACACGCCTGTTTTAAATAAATTGTATCCCAATGTGTATAATCATTTCACCTGGGATAATACGCTGAAATATTGGGGACAAGCTTTTGATGCCGGGCAAATCATTTCTTCCGGAAAAAAAATATATCTGTATACTGAAAGAGATGATGAAGCATTATATGAAAAGACTTTGACAAAACTACACGAAGAAAGCAAAACGCCTTTTATAGCGCAGAAAAAGGTTTTGTTTACCAATGCCGCTAATAAAGAGACCATTTATGAGTTAACTTTTTCACATCCGGAAAAGTAGTATTTTAGAGTACCGCAACAAAAATCTTAAATAATTGTTTGATTATTAATGCTGAATTTTATGTATTGCTTTTAAGTAAGGGGTATATTGCATATATTTGTTCCAGACGTTTGAAAAGAAATCATTACATATCGTTGTCCATACTGGTAGTTTTTGTATTAACCTACCTTGGACAGTCTTTGCATGTCATCTTACATCATGGAAGTGAAAATTCTGAAAAAGACCATTGTTGTCATCATTCTACACATTGCAATGGTCAAACTGAAAATCCCGGAGAAAACACTTTCAATTTTAACACTATTGAGGAAACATGCCCGATTTGCAGTTTTCATTTCATTGATTTCAATGCACAAAAAATTCCCATTGTTGAAAAAAGGGAAATGATCTTTTTCAAAGATATCACAATTTTGCAGTCCATCCAGTATATTTTCCAGGTCATTAAATCCTACCAATTACGCGCTCCTCCTTCCCTTGTTTAACGAATTTGATTTCCAAACAATTCTCTCTGTCGCTCGGGTGAAAGATGTCAAAATTCAATCTATCACCCCAAGCCTGATTTAACGAAGGAACTATATAATAATTCTACAACTTACAAGATGTTTCATGGATTGTAGAAACAATTGTTTCACAACATGTTGTACAAAGAATTCCATTAATCAGTTAAACTACTGTCGGATGCAGTTTAAAAAATTTATAGTTTTATTATTTTTCTTGAATGCTTATGCATTGTCCGCCCAACATTTATTGTATGGCAGGGTTACAGATGAAGACGGATTGCCTTTACCAGGCGCTTCAGTCGTAACACGAGATTTTCGTTTCAACACCACAACAGAACCGGATGGCAGTTTCGTGATCAACAGCAAAGAAAAAATTTGTCAGGAATTCATCGTTTCCTTTCTGGGATATCAAACCCAAAGTATTCACCTGGAGTATCCTTATCCATCAGAACCCATTCAGATAGTATTGCATCCACACCAACAATTGCTGGATGAAATTACCATAACAGATGACCATATACAAAGAAAACTAAAAGAAAGTACCATTAATATTTCTATTGCTTCCAACGAATATCTGACAAGAAACAAGCAAGGCAGTTTGATGAAGTCTCTGGATAAATTGCCCGGGATCAGCGCTATGGAAATCGGGTCAGGCCAATCAAAGCCCGTTATCCGGGGTATGGGATTCAACAGGGTAGTGGTCACTGAAAACGGTATCAAACACGAATCTCAACAATGGGGAGCCGATCATGGTCTGGAAATCGATCAATTCGGAGTTGAAGAACTGGAGATTCTGAAGGGGCCTGTTTCGCTTATGTACGGATCGGATGCAATGGCAGGTGTAATCAACATCAAATCCTATTCAATACCACACAAAAACAGCTTAAGCGGGTCATCGGAGCTTCATTACTCTGCAAACAATCAATTGATGGCAGGTTCTTTTAATCTTCAGGCAAGAAAAACAAACTGGTTCAGTGCCATCCGGTATTCGGTCACAAATTACGGGGATATGACTGTTCCGACCGATACGATAAATGTTTACACCTACAAGGTTGCATTGAATGACAGGAAACTGACCAATACAGCCGGAACCGAACAGAGCTTTCAGATCAATCTGGGTTACCTGGGTAAAAGCTTGCACTCAGCTTTTTATTTAACAGATAATATGAGTACCACTGGAATGTTTGCTCATGCACATGGACTCGAGCCCAGAAAAGTGAATACTGCTGCTCATTTTGCATCGCATAGAGATGTTTTATTTCCCAAACAGGAAGTTAATCATTTAAAACTGATCAACAGAACACAATACTTTTATGGCGATCACTCCACACTTTTGGAATTGGGCTTTCAAAAAAATATCCGGGATGAATACAATGAGTATATAAGTCATGGTTATATGCCATATGTATTGCCCGAAATGACTGATTTTCCCGATGACCTTGAAAGAGGTTTTGATAAATACACACTTTCAGCTAATCTGCGACAGCAAATAATAACAGGCAAAAAAAATGAACTGAATGTTGGTTTAAATATTGAATTCCAAAATAATAAAATCGATGGGTTCAGCTTTATCATACCGGCATTTACCCAATGGCTATCAGGAATTTATGTAATGGATCAATACAAACTCAACGAGCAAGTGCAAGTTTCAGGTGGGTTAAGGTATGATATAGGGCAGATAAATATAGGAGCGTATTCAGATTGGTTTCAAACGCCGGTGCAGAGTGACACCAGCACAAATTTTGAATTTGTAGAACGGGCTCCTGAGCTCATCCGATTTTTTGGCAGCTGGAGTGGCAGCCTGGGCCTGTCTTATAACAAACATGATTTCGGTTTGAAGGTGAATATAGGCAAAAGCTATAGGATGCCAACGCCCAAAGAACTCGCATCCAATGGTGTAAATTACCACCATTTCAGCTTTGAAAAAGGAGATTCCAGTTTAAATCCGGAGATTTCATATCAAATGGACATCTCATTGGATTGGAATAAAAGGTTTTGGGCAGTCCAGATTAGTCCTTTTATAAACTATTTCCCCAATTATATCTATCTCAACCCCGGCTATGAAATGGATATTTACTATGGAGCTGGCAATCAGGTGTTTAACTATCGCCAGTCCCGGGTTTTCAGGGTGGGCGGTGAGATCCAGAGCCAGATCAAATTGAACAAATATTTAAAACTCGGTGCAACAGCTGAATATATTTTCTCAAGGCAGTTGAGTGGAGAAAAAAAAGGCTTTCCCCTGCCCTTTTCACCACCAGCTAATGTATTATTGAGTTTAAATTATAATTTACCAGCATTTAAATGCTTAAAAGAACCATATGCCGGAATCGAATTTTTGTGGAGTGCTGCGCAAAACAGTATAGTACCGCCTGAACAAAAAACGCCGGCTTACAATGTCTGGAGTTTAAATTTCGGAGCACGTTTTTTGATCAATCGTCAATCCGTGCATGTGTATGTTGTGGCCAGCAATTTATTCAATATCCGATACTTGAATCACGGCAGTTATTACAGGTTGATTTCATTGCCTGAAGCAGGAAGGAATATCAGTTTAAGCGTAAAAATCCCATTCCACAAGAGCCTGTATGGTAAATAAAATGCATATAAAAAAGAAGTGGATCGGAAAAGCGACTGGGATGTTTCTGGTCGTTCATCTGCTGCTTTTAAGTGCACACCAGTACCTTCATTTCCATGATCAAACGCACTGTTCCAACCAGCATTCATTCCCACAGAATAAAGAGGCTTCAACCGATTGCCTGGCATGCAGAATGTTAGCTTCTTTGTTTTTGGATGCAAAAATCCAGTCAACACCTTATGAAGCAATCATTGCACCCGTAAAACCTATATACCTTTATTTTTCACACCCGAAACCTTTCAAAAACAAAGCATTTATCCGGGGTCCGCCTGATTATTCCTTTCAAATACGATTTCAACACCCTGTTTAATTAATTTTTTAATTTTTTCAATACAATAAAATGAACAAAGTAAAATTATTTATATCCATTATAGCGGTTGTATTCATGATCTCTTCATGTACCAAATCCGGGTTTCCGGAAATCAATAACCTGGAATTGGGTTTGGAAAACTCCAAAACAGCCTATTTAGGACAGGATTTCCACTTCGAAGCTGAAATAGTTGCCGAGAAATATATTCAAAAGATAGAAATTGAAATTCATGATGAGCAACTGGATGCAGGTCAAACCAATCCTGCCTGGGAATATACGAATGTTATTATTTATTCGGATAATCTGAAAAATGTACTTTTGCATGAGCATATAGATGTGCCGTCAAATGTAGCTACCGGAGAATACCATATTCACATTTCAGTGACGGACAAAGAAGGCAATCAGACGGAAAAGGAAGTCCATATTGATGTAGTAAAATGATTCGGATAAAGAAAGCCATTTTTCTTTGAGGAAAAGTTTCATAAATAAATAGATCAAGTAGCAGGGAATCTTGAAATTCCCTGCTACTAATTAACCAAAAAAATAGTTTCCATGAAAAAATCAAGTGTTTTTATAATTGCAGTATTTATGGTATCCTTTCAAGCCTGTGAAACAGATAAGGATGACCAATCACCATCTATTTCTATAAGTTTAGCAGACGCTTTCCCGGAAAACTGCGATACCATATACCTGGGTCATGCATTTAATTTTAAGGCAGAATTCAACGACAACGTAGAATTGGGTTCCTACAGTCTGGACATTCATAATAATTTTGACCATCATACACATTCGACTGATCCTTCAGACTGTGTACTTGACCCGGTTAAAACTCCTCAAAATCCCTGGGTTTTCATTCAGCAGTTTTACATCCCTGACGGAACAACAACATTTTTGGCAAACGACCTGATAGAAGTTCCTGATGATATTGATCCTGGAGATTATCATTTTTATATCAGGTTGACTGACAAATCAGGATGGCAAACCATTAAAGGTATCAGCATCAAGATATTGGAAAAATAAAAGCCTGGTATGATCGGGTAAATCACTCGTGATAAACCAAAAGCGGAATTTTACTATTGATGGCAATTTTTTTTGTCACACTTGTGTGCAGTATCTGATCCCAGAAGCTTCTTTTTTTCCTTGCCATGATCACAAGGTTAACTAAATGTTTCTCAGCATAAGTATTTATCCCTTCAGAGACAGATTCCGCTTTTATGGTTTGTGTGGAATACCTGACAGGGAAATTATTACCCTTGATGGATTCCTTTACGTCAAAATCCCCGTTTTGTTCAGTAGAAACATGAATAAAATGCACTGTCGCATTAAAACGGGAAGCGAAAGAAACTATTTTTTCCAGAATTTTAGGTTCAACACCATCCAGATCACATGCATAAACAATGTTTTCAGGAACTGAATATTTGGTTTGTTCAGGAATTAAAAAAACGGGACAAACAGATTTCCTTGCAACTTCGAGGGAAATCGTTCCAAAAATCTTATCGACCAGTTGATTGGAACCTGTCATACCCATGATAATCACATCATATTCTCTGGAAAGATCAACGATCTGCTCAGCCGCAAAACCTATGACAACTTCTCCTTTTATCTTAATGTCTTCAGGCAATCTGGTTTTTAATTCTTCCGGAATCAGTTCTATAAAATTTTTCAGATTTTCCTGCTTTACCTGATCAATTCCAAGCGTAAAATCCAACACCGTGGGCTGGCTCGGATCAAATGCTGCATGATGCGTGTGTACCACATCAAATGTGGAATCCGTATTGCCATACAATTCGAGGGCATAATAATATGCATTTCTGGAAGCCGGACTAAAATCTGTTGGTATTAATACTTTTCTCATGATCTTAAGTTTATGATGGACAATACTTTACAAATTAACATTATATAACTTTCCTTTTCACATCCAATTTTTACAAATACAAAAAAAACCGATGCTATTGAAAGAAATAAACGAAATTCATCTCTCTGTTAACTCCAGGGCTAAAATACAGTTTTTTATAGACTTTAACACGATTTTAGTCCAGGTATTTTAAAGCAATCCGGGATGCTGGCCAGATAGTCCGATACAGGGATGGTTTTCTGTCAAAAATATCCCGTCTCCAATTGATTTTTAAGTTAAATTCAAACCAAAAGATTTCAAAAAATTGAAAAGCTCTTTTTTATTCCTGACTTTTATTTGTCCCCTTATCAATGCAAACGGAATATTCACTTCCCCTCGGATCAGATCCCGTAAGATCGATGGTTTGATATGAATACTGATATCTTCTTTACCTTCTTCTCCTTCCCATATGTGCAAAACAGAATCCTTTACCTTCAACTTATAAGCCACAGGCCAACCGGTCGGTGTTTCAGAGCTCAAAAAAAATGAATGATCCATTTCAGGCAAATCTATCTGATCCAGGCGGATATAAAAGGGCTTTGCCAAAAGTACATCCAGAAGATCATCACCCAACTGCAGCAATTCCATAACCGTTCTTTCCCTGGAAGAAAAAATCAAAGAAGGATGATCAGAAATTCCATCTTGCAACAACATTTCCCCATTGAGGGACTTCAAATGAAAATAATCCTTTCCCTGTCCATTTTGAATTTCAAAATTGGCGTTGAATTCCAAATCATTACTGATATTACCTGAAAGTCGAGATGCGTATTTTTTCAATTTCTCCTTCAACATCAAATTATTTTTTTTGCAAATTAAAGGTTTTAAAATCGTGATTTCACCAATTTATTTCGATTTTTATCCTACAGCTTAAAACACAGATTTATATTAAATTATTTTTTAATATTTATCAGTACATTTGCCTTTTATAAGTGTTTTATTCGATCAAACAAAAATTGATATCATGTCTGTATTTAAAAAACTGGCCGGAGAAACTGTCATTTATGGGATCAGCAACATTCTTCCCCGTATTTTGCATTACGTGATATTCACTTTTTACCTCACCTACAAATTCAGTGAGCAATCTGATTATGGTATCTATCTGGATCTGTATGCTTATGCAGCGATGCTTTTGATCGTGTATCGTTTAGGCATGGAAACCTCTTTTTTCCGATTCGCGACAGGTGAAAAAGCCAATCTGGAAAAGAGCTACTCCGCTTCCAGCCAAACTATATTGATCACTTCAGTATTTTTTACCATACTGTTCATCATTTTTGCCCCCCAAGTTGCGGATATGCTCAGGTATCCTGACAAAGTCGAGTATGTATATTGGTTTGCAGTGATCATTGCTTTGGATGCACTATCGGCGATTCCATTTGCCAGGTTCAGAATTGAACGGCGACCTGTTCGGTTCGCCTCCCTCAAAGTATTCAACACATTATTTACCATTGTCTTAGTTGTCTTTTTTCTAGATGTTTGTCCCTATCTGATCGATCATGGTTGGCAGGATGTATTCCGATTCTATGATCCGGCGAAAAAACTGGATTATGTTTTCATGTCCAACCTGATTGCCTCTGCAGCAGTGATCATTTTGTTGATTCCACAAATAATGAAGATCAAGTTGGAATTTGACTGGTCATTTTTAAAAAAAATGATCCTATATGGCTTACCGATGGCTTTGGTTGGCGCGGCAGGTGTATTTAATCAGTCTTTTTCAATCCCGATCATCAAGTATATTCTGGGTGATAATATTACTCAAAATCTGGCAGCTGCGGGAGTTTATGGTGCAGCAGCCAAACTTGCGTTGATCATGAATTTATTTACCGTGGCGTATACGTATGCTGCTGAGCCCTTCTTCTTTACTTCATCCACAAGATCTGATTCAAGGGAATTATATGCCTCAAGCGCCCGATTATTTGCTATGTTTGGTAGCGTATTTTTCCTGTTTATTTTATTGTACCAGGATATCATCGTTTTTGTTCTAGGACCTAATTTTCGTTCAGAAACCCATGTATTACCCATTTTATTGATGAGTTATATTTTCCTCGGTCTTTATTACAATGTAGCGATTTGGTATAAAATTAAAGATAGGACCAATATCGGTGCATTAATTTCGGTAGGCGGAGCCATCATCACGATTGCGATCAATTTCATATTTATACCGATTGCCGGAGTGGTCACTGCCGCCTGGGCTTCATTTGTTTGTTATGCATTTATGATGATGGCAGGCTATCTGATAGGGCAAAAATATTTTCCTGTTCCGTATAATCTTATGAAAATCGGGTATTATATTGGTTTTGCACTGATAATATATGTTACCAACCTATATTTAAGAAGATTTACCGACGGGTTACCTGTCATACTTTCAGTCAATTCTGCGCTATTCCTGATTTACTTATTGATGATTTATATTACAGAAAAGAAATGGCTGATCGGTGTCATTCGGCTAAAATAATCAATTGATCGGAGGCGTTGGTAAAAAATGTTTATAACTTTTCCTCATTTTGCTGATCTTCCTGCGAAGGAGTTTGTACATCAGAAACAGATTCCTGTTCCTTTTTTTTGCTTTCCTCTGTAAAAAACCTCCTGTGAAAAAGCAGCAGACTCAGCGTTCCGATCGTGATCATTGAATCCGCTATGTTAAAAACAGGATTAAAAAACCTGAATCTCTCTCCTCCCATTAATGGAATCCATTCAGGTAAAACAGTGTCTATCATAGGGAAATAAAACATATCCACTACTTTGCCATAAAGAAAAGGCGCATAACCGCCTCCTTCCGGAAACATTGTGGCTATACCACCATGATACATAGGCGTTTCTGAAAAAATAAGCCCGTAAAAAGCGCTGTCAATCATATTGCCCAATGCACCGGTTAGTATCATTGCGAAACTTAATATGAGGCTTAATTTTGCGCCGGCACGGATGATGCGGTAAATCAGGAAGATCAACACACTGATCATCACCAGCCTGAACAAACTCAAAATCAGTTTTCCCGTGGATCCCCCAAATGTCATACCGAATGCCATGCCCTCATTCTCAACAAAGTGTATTTTTGCCCAGGACCATCCCATGATATCAAAACCACCACCGTATTCAAAATTGGTTTTAATATAAATTTTAAGTACCTGATCAATCACCAAAATACTAAAAACAACAATCGCAACGATCCATGATTTCTTTGCTATGCTCATAAATGACTCATTTTTACTTTTAAGTAGTATTTAATTTTTTGGAAAAATTATCCGGATTTTTATCATACAAATAATAGTTTTTTATCAAAAACCATCAAAGTTTTGAAAACTACCTGTTTATCCTGAAAATTATTCACAAATAATTGTCTTGCAAAAGTACCTAATTTTTAGTCAGAGTGTTTGCTTGTCCTGATATAATATGTAACAAACCGGATAAAATCATGTTTAAAAATCTCCAAACCACCGTTGACAGAAACGAAATCCGTCAGATATTTAGCTTATACAATGGAAATTTATACTAAATTCATTTTCTTTGCAAAAATTTTTATAAATGCACAAAATTCGGATAACCAAGCAGTTTGATTTCGAGGCAGCCCATGCGCTGGAAGGTTATTTTGGTAAATGTAAAGACATACACGGGCATTCCTATCACTTGAGGATCACTGTATCAGGTTCAGTCGATCCTGCAAAACCAAAAGTAGAAGATGGAATGGTAATGGATTTCACTGACCTTAAGAAAATTGTAAAAAAAGAGATCATCGATCAGTTCGATCACATGCTGATCCTAAAGGATGATTCGCGCTTCAGGGGAATTGAGAGCCAAAATGAACGTGTTCAGTACGTGCCATATCAGCCAACCTGCGAAAACCTGTTATTGGATATGGTAAGCCGCATTCAAAATAATATGCCCGAAGGGGTAAACCTGCATAGCGCATTTCTCAGAGAGACTCCCAGAAGTTATGCCGAATGGTTTGCTGCAGATCAACTATAGTCGCACATCTATATAATTGAATTCCAATGCTATACCAATCCTTTGTTTTCTAAAATCGTAGTTATTTTGGTGTTACGATAATTAGTCTGTTAGCCTATTATTCACCTTGGATTGAGCGAGTACATTGAGCAAAAGACACCTGATTTATGCTGGAAACAGCGGTTCCAACCCTTGGAATAAATCATTTGCTGATAGACTTAAGACTAAAAGACTTATGAGCTAAATAATTACCTAAAATCTCACATTCATCAGACCGGATAACTCTTTGACTTCACGGATGGTTTCCTGTGCAATTTTCCTGATCTCAGAAGAAGATTGTTTTATCTGCTCTTTTAAAGCTTTCTTATCTACATTAAGCGCCTGTTTTTTTGCAATAAATCCATTGCTTATCTCAACCAATGCATTTGCAACTTCTTCCTTCAGATCTGCATAGCGGAGCGAACCATTTTTATAATCCTCCATCAGTGTTCCGTGAATTTCCATTTTTTTTGCAGCAGCCAGCAATCCAAAAAGATTATCCACTCCTTCGCTCATCGCTCCGTCGTTGATTTCACCGGTGTCTGTCACTGCTGAACGGATTTGTTTACGAATCCTCGCTTCGTCTGCAAAAACACTGATATAATGTTTTTCACCGGCACTTTTACTCATTTTTTTTGTGGGATCAGCGGTCGAACGAATTTTTGAAGCAGGTGTAAATAAAGCTTCAACGACGGGCAGATAATTCACACCCATTTGAGCATTAAACCTTTGTGCTATGTTGCGTGTCAGCTCCAGATGTTGTTCCTGATCCTTGCCTACCGGAACATATTTGGGTCGATAAAGTAAAATATCAGCTGCCTGTAAAACTGGATAGTTGAGCAAACCGCTCGAAATAAACCCTTCACCGGAATCTTCACTGCTTTTAGCGCTTTTGTCCTTAAACTGAGTCATCCTGGTCAGTTGCCCGTAGGAAGTAAAGCAATTCAGAATCCAGGTCAGTTCCGTATGTTCGGGTATCAGTGATTGAATAAACAGATTGCCAGGTTCAATTCCAACCGCAATAAGGTTGGTGATCAACTCCCATGTATTGTTTCTCAGTTTTTTATGATCATAAGGCATGGTCATGGCGTGGTAGTCCACCACGCCGAAAGCGCAATCATAATTTTCCTGAAGCTTGACCCAGTTTTGCACTGCGCCGAAATAATTCCCGTAATGCATGTCACCGGTAGGTTGAATGGCAGATAGTACTTCTTTAGGCATAAACAACTGTAATTTATTTCACTGCAATGGCAGAAATTTCGATATCTACGAATTTAGGTAAAGCGCCTACCTGCACCAATTCTCTGGCAGGTGCATTTTCTTCCTTGAAAAATTCAGCATAGACAGCATTTATCTTTGCAAAATGGTTCATATCGGTGACGAAAACTGAACATTTTACTACATGATCAAAGGAAAATCCGGCATGTTCAAGGATGTTCCCGATATTGTTCAACACTTGTCTGGTGGCAGATTCAATTGAATCATTGATGAGTTGTCCGTTTGCAGGATCTATAGGAATTTGCCCTGAAACGAACAAGGTATTACCTGCAAGGATGGCCTGATTGTATGGTCCAACCGGAGCCGGAGCTTTTGGAGAATTAATGATCTGCTTCATTTTAATTTTTTGTATGAAAAAAGCTGATTCTATCAAACAGGAAAAAACCTGAAACACAAAAATAAGCTGATTTACCTGATATTTGAGTAATATTTATACTCTTATGTCAAAAAAGCTCAAAATAGTGCACAGGCATTCATGAAACCTGGATTAAATTCAATACAGGAACTGGAAGGACTGATATAATTATGTAGCTAGCGACCGCAACTTAAAAAGATCAGACAAATTTACGATTCACATTAACGAATAAAAGCTCCACCCCAATAATATGGAGGGAGCTCTTTAATCCTTTACTTTACCAATTATAAATCTACCAGACCAGCTTTTGCCTCTACGATTTTCTGACCTTTGTAATAAAGATCTCCTTCATGGTAATAGGCATGATGGTAAAGGTGGGCTTCCCCGGTCACTTTACATACATTGATTTGCTGAACTTCAGCTTTATAATGTGTTCTTCTTTTTCTCTTCCTGGTTTTGGAAGTTCTACTCTTTGGATGTGCCATTGTAAATTAATTAACGACCTTTAATTTTATTTAAAGCCTGTGCCAGTAAATCATTCACCGGAGCGTCGGCATTTTCGCTTTCTTCAAGATAAGACAAAACCTTAAAATCACATTTAGGATTCAGGTCATTTTCGCAGTCATACCTTTTAACAATCGGAATCGACAGAATGATCAATTCATTGATCAATTCTGCCACATTGAACCAATGGGTTTCTTTTTCGATGAAAATAATATCATCTTCAAAATCCACCTCATTTTCCTTGTCTGTATACTTAACCCAGATCAGTTTGTTTATCTCACTTGGCACTCTTATGTCCGCCAGACATCTGTCACATGGCGATTCAAACGTACCTCTGATACCGAATTGCAATAAAAATTCGTTATCTCTTTTATCAAAATCTATGATAATCTTATAATTACCCGACTGAATAGGGTTCGATTCAAAGCTTTTGAAAAAATCATCATCAACTTCAAATTCGAATCTTCTCAATCCAGGTTTCAGCCCAAAAACAGGAATCCCAAACTGATCAAAATTTCTCATTGCAAAGAACGTTCAAAAATTGAGGTGCAAAAATAGTACAATATTTCTTTCCAACCAAAATGTTTTTAATTTTTAGCTAATTTAAACCAAACTAACTACAAAAATTACCCCAAAATTGCCTGTCTGTTTGGATAAAGCTCAATTATTGCATTACTTTGCACCAAAATATGGCTCAATTTTGGCAAAAATCAATCCAAATATTTCAAGACAGACAATAAATCAGATTGTCGATATCCAAAGTTTATTGAAAAGGGTTTTGGAAGGTGACCGGTTCTCGCTGAGTCAGGCCATCACCCTTATTGAAAGCAGTCTTGCAGAGGATCAGCGAATGGCTGAAGAGATGGTCGAACACCTCAGATCATTGCCGGGTGAGTCCTTCAGAATAGCAGTGTCTGGATCACCTGGTGCGGGAAAAAGCACTTTTATTGAGGCAATCGGATTTCATACCATCAGTCTGGGATACAAACCGGCAGTTCTGGCCATTGATCCGAGCAGTCAATCTACCGGAGGAAGTATTTTGGGAGATAAAATGAGGATGGAAAAGCTGTCATTGTCAAAAGAAGCATTTATCCGGCCTTCTCCTGCCGGTGATTTCACCGGAGGAACAGCAAAAAAAACACGTGAGTCCATACTTTTGCTTGAAAAAGCTGGCTTCAACCCCATTTTCATTGAAACAGTCGGAGTTGGTCAGACTGAAACTGCTGTACACAACATGACTGACCTTTTTTTGTTGCTGGTAGCCCCAGCTTCTGGGGATGACATTCAGGGTATTAAAAAGGGCATCATGGAAATGGCTGATATCATTGTCATCAATAAAATGGACGGAGACATGTCCGCTCAGGCAAACATCAGTCTTCAGCACTATGCCAATGCAATTCAGATGATGCATCGACAAGAAAAGGGTGAAGCGCCTAAGATTTTTGGAGTTTCATCCGTTATACCTTCCGGTATGGAGCAACTTTGGGAACAAATCGATGATTTTTTTATAAAAGCGGTAGCTTCAGGAACATTTAAAAACAGGCGCCATCTTCAGGAATTGGATTGGTTTGAAGCGGAAGTCCGACAAAATCTTTTCAGTTTTATTATGTCATACCCGGATATATACAAAACTTTTCTTATCTGTAAGGAATCAGTTTTAAAAAATGAACGTTCTGCTATGAATGCAGCCCACATCTTTTTTAAAAAACTCGGCAAAAATCTACTTAATGAAGCTTAAATGCATATACCATATTCTTTGGAGTTACTTTTTTTTGACAATACTCAGCAATTTTGCGCTTCAGGGGCAAACAGTTTTTAATCCGCGCTCACCGATCAATCATCCGATCCTGCTTTCCGGTAGCTTCGGAGAACTAAGAGCGACCCACTTTCACGCAGGGATAGACATCAAATCTAAAAACGGTGTTGCAGGTGATCCGATTTACAGCATAGAGGAAGGTTATGTCAGCAGGATCGTGGTACGGGCTGATGGGTATGGCAATGCGATCTATGTGTCGCATCCTGGTTCATTTACAAGTGTTTACGGACATTTTGAAGAGTTTTCATCACCATTTTCTGATTTTGTAAAACAAACTCAATATAAACTTAAAAGTTTTGAACTTGAAATTGAGCCTGAACCAGGTCAATTTCCCGTAACTAAAGGTCAATTACTGGGGAAAATGGGAAATTCCGGCACTTCATTTGGCCCTCATTTGCACTTTGAAATCAGGAATACAAAAACAGACAGGCCTATAAATCCCCTATTTTACGGCTTCAGACCACCGGATAAAAGACCTCCTGTCATCAGTGGAATAAAAATAACTCAATTCACAACGGATTCCATTGAATATAGCAGTCAAAAGTTTAGTGCTTCTTCCAATGGAAATGGTAAATATAAATTGAAAGCGGATACCTTGATCGTGGATGCTGAAAAAATAGGCATAGAATTCAACGGATATGATCAAATGGATGGTGTATACAACAAGCATGGGATTGTGGAGCTCATCATGAAAATCAATGGGGAAATTGTGTATCAATACCGCGTCGATTCATTTTCATTTGAAGAAGCGAGGCACATTTATGCACACGTAAATTATACAAGTTTTTTTCAGGATAAATCAAAATATCAGCATTGTTATATTTTACCGGCTGATCCTTTAAAAATCTACCGGAATTCGGGCGAAAAAAGTGCTTTGATCAGCCTTAAAAAATATGAAAAACAACTGATCGAGATCATTGTCAGGGATTTTAACAACAATGAAAGTAATATCCGGTTTTGGGTAAAAAGAAATTCAAAAACCATTGCTAAACCTTCCCCCCTGATATATAATTACATACTGGATCCGGGTAAACCTGCATTGGTCAATGACCAAAGTGCTATTCTTTACTTTTCTGATTCTGCCATTTATTCCCGGATGTTTTTGCATCTGACACAAAGTAATTCTATTGAAAAACCTTATAAGTCACCATTTATTTTTATCAACAATGGTTTTAAGATTTTTAAGGAAAAAGTAGACCTTTTCATAAAATATGACAGTTTGTCACCAGAAAAATTACTTAAAACGGTAGTGGTAGAATGCGGCTCTGGTAGTAGACTCAATTCGTATGGAGGAGATATTTTTGATACATATATCCACGCGAAAATAAACAGGTTCGGCACCTATGCATTATTTGTCGACACGATTCCTCCCGAGATTAAATCAAAGAATTTCAAATCAGATATGACTGGACAACAATCTGTTAGTTTTATCATTGATGATAATCTGGAATCTGAAAACAGATCCAATGAACTGAGGTATTACGGTTATATTGATGATCAGTGGGTACTTTTTGAATATGATAAAAAATCAAAAACCATTACCCACCATTTTGAGAAAATACTGGATAAAGGCACGCATACATTAAAAATAGAACTAAGAGACGGGAAAAACAACCTGAAAGTTTTCAAAGACAAGTTTATAAAATAGCGATCAATTACTGTTAATCAAGAAATAATTTTTATATGATCAAACTTGAAAAAGGCGATAAAGCGCCTGATTTTACAGGAACAGATGACCAGGGAAATGTAGTCAAACTGAAGGATTTCAAAGGAAAAAAGCTTATACTTTTCTTTTACCCCAAGGATAACACGCCTGGTTGCACTGCTGAAGCCTGCAATTTGCAGGAAAATTACGAATATTGGCATGACCAGGGTTATTCCATTTTGGGTATCAGTCCAGATAGTGTCGAAAGTCACAGAAAATTTAAAGCGAAATTCAATTTTAAATACATGCTGATCTCTGATCCTGAAAAAGAGATCATGAAAACTTATGGTACCTATGGTCCAAAAATGATGTACGGCAAAGAAGTAACAGGCGTTTTAAGAACTACTTTTATCGTGGATGAATCCGGCATAATAAACCATATATTTAAAAAGGTGGATACTAAAAACCATTCTGAGCAAATCATTAAATCACTCAAATTGAATTAATTATATGGAAGATCTGTTTTATTTTCATCAGTTGAAAGCTGCATTCAGCGATCATGCGGATCAGGAAAGAGCTGTACGGATGAAAGCTTATATGAGAAACCAATTTGAATTTTTTGGTATTGAAAGTCCAATCAGAAAAAAAATTGTTTCAGGAATATTGAGTGAAAACGGCAAACCTGAATTGCCTGTTCTTATCGGTTTAACCGGTTTACTTTGGTCTCAACCCGAGAGAGAAATGCAGTATGCGGCCATGGATATCAATAACTATTTTTTGAAAAAACTGATACCTGCCTACATGCCGATTTATGAAAAACTGATCGGGCAAAAATCCTGGTGGGACACTGTTGACTGGCTGGCTCCGAGGGCGATGGGTTCTTTATTTCTGCGGTACCCGGAGCATATTGACCGACACGTGGAAAACTGGCTCTCATCAGGCAATATATGGTACATCAGATCTGCGATCCTGTTTCAATTGCATTACAAGAAACACACTGATTTTGAACTTCTTAAGTCAATTATCCTTCAGACTATCGGATCCACAGAATTTTTCATCAATAAAGCCAGCGGTTGGGCTTTGAGGGAATATTCCAAAACAAACGCATCAGCTGTAACGGAATTTGTTGAATCTACACCTGCATTATCCGGACTCACTAAAACAGAAGCTTTGAAATGGCTTAAGAGAGGGAATACAATGGAATCAGGTCCTGAAAAGTAACGAAGGAATAAATGATCAAAAGTCCTTTATTTTTCTAAAAAAAATGGCGCTGGATTCAGCGCCATTTTTATTTTATCCCATCACATCGTATTCCTCTTCAAGTTTATCTGTTTTCAGAGAGCTTTCAGACGAAGTCACAAAAAGATTTTTAAACCTGTGCAAACCTGTTCCGGCAGGAATATTTTTCCCTACGATGACGTTTTCCTTCAATCCTGCCAGATCATCTTTTTTGGCAGCAAAGGCAGCCTGACTGAGGACTTTGGTAGTTTCCTGGAAGGAAGCAGCTGAAATCCAGCTGGCTGTACTCAATGAAGCCTTGGTAATACCCAAAAGTATCGGTTTACTAGTTGCAGGTATTGCATCCCTTATCTTTAAAGTTTTTTGATCGTTTCTTTTCAATTTGGAATTGATCTCACGAACTTTTCTAAGACTGATGATCTGTCCCTGTTTGGCTTCTTTAGAGTCTCCCGGATCCACTACTATTTTTTTATCATAGATCCACTCATTTTGTTTGATAAACTCAAGCCTTTCGACCGGTTCTTTTTCAAGGAAGTTGGTATCACCTGAATCGATGATCTCAACATGTCCCATCATTTGCCGAACGATGATCTCAATATGTTTATCATTGATATCAATACCCTGAGACCGGTATACTTCCTGTACTCCGTTGACAAGATATGATTGAACAGCATATTGGCCTTTGATGTTGAGAATGTCTCTTGGGGTAAGCGGACCATCGGACAATCTGGTTCCCGCACGGATGAAGTCTCCATCCTGAACCAGGATATGTTTGGACAAACCAATCAGGTATTTAACCTTTTGGCCGGTTTTTTCATCCATCACTTTCACTTCCCGTTTACCTCTCTTTATTTTCCCAAAGGATACGATACCATCTATTTCGCTGATAATAGCCGGATTAGATGGATTTCTTGCTTCAAACAATTCGGTTACCCTTGGCAAACCACCTGTGATATCATGGATTTGACCCTGTTTTCTCGGAATTTTAGCAATGATGCCACCCATCGGGATCTCATCACCATCCTCTACGGAAATGTAAGCTCCAAGTGGCAGGTTATATGTTTTAACCTCTTCACCGGAAGGATCCAGAATAGATACGGTAGCAATTTTCCTCTTATTCTTGGATTCGATGATTACTTTTTCAATGTGTCCGGTCTGGTCATCTCTTTCAGAACGGTAGTTCACGCCTTCTTCGATATCAATGTATTTTATAATACCTCCAAATTCTGATACAATGACTGAGTTGAATGGATCCCATTCGCAAATGATATCTCCGTTTTTTATTTTGGCGTCTGCTTTTACCATCAGAGTTGCACCATAGGGTACGTGTTTGGTGGTAAATATTTTCTTCGTTTCCGGATCAATGATCCTGATTTCCCCTGCTCTTGAAATCACCACATCGTTGCCATTTTCCCTGGCTACAACCCGGATATTATCAAACTCCAGTACACCATCAAATTTTGAGATAATGGAAGATTCTGTTTTAGCGACCGATGCAATACCACCCACGTGGAAGGTTCTCAATGTAAGCTGAGTTCCTGGTTCACCGATGGATTGAGCAGCAATAATACCCACTGCATCTCCCTCTTCTGATATCCTGCCTGTCGCGAGATTCTTTCCATAACACTTTCTGCAAACACCTTTTTCAGATTCACAGGTAAGTACTGACCGAATGGTTACAGAGTCAACGCCAATATCTTCCAGATACTTTGCAACTTTTTCACTGATATATTCACCTCCTTCCAAAATAAGCTCATCTGTCACCGGATGGAAAATATCATTCAGTGCAAACCTTCCCACAATTCTTGAAGACAGGGTTTCTATCAGTATATCATTTTCATACAATGCTGTAGTTTTGATGCCTCTTAATGTCTGACAGTCATTTTCCCTGATGATCACATCCTGAGCCACGTCTACCAGCCTTCTGGTAAGGTAACCAGCATCAGCTGTTTTCAAAGCCGTATCTGCCAGACCCTTTCTGGCACCGTGTGTAGAAATGAAGTATTCCAATACAGATAGTCCTTCAAGGAAATTTGCCAAAATCGGGTTTTCAATAATGGCGCTACCAGTCTCTCCGGACTTTCTTGGTTTTGCCATCAATCCCCTTAATCCGGCCAACTGCTTGATCTGTTGTTTTGAGCCCCTGGCACCTGAATCCAGCATCATGTATACGGAATTGAAACCTTGCTTGTGCAAAGACAATTCATGAAGCAGATTTTGGGTGATCATGTTATCTGCAAATGTCCATTTGTCAATGATCTGATTGTACCTTTCATTATTTGTGATCAATCCCATGTTATAGTTCACCCACACTTCATCAACTTCCGTCTGTGCTTCAGAAAGCGTTTGCTCCCTGATGGATGGTGTGATCAGGTCTCCAAGGTTGAAGGACAAACCACCTTTGAATGACCAAAAGAATCCCATTTCCTTGATCTTATCCAGGAATCTGGCAACCACGCTGTAATCTGTTCTGGTAACAATATCTCCAATGACTGACTTTAGATTTTTCTTTGTCAACAGTTGATTCACAAACGGGACATTTTCAGGAACTGCCTGGTTGAAAATGACACGGCCTACTGTTGTATCAATTCTCGATAGTACAATGTTTCCGTTCTCATCTTCAGCTCTTTCCTTAACCTGAATTTTTGCATGCAATTCTACTTTGCCTTCATTGTAGGCGATGATCACTTCTTCAGGGGAATAAAATCGGAGACCTTCACCCAGCACCTTGTATTCATCCGTAGATTTCAGTTCTTTTGTCAGATAATACAATCCCAAAACCATGTCCTGAGACGGCAATGTGATCGGTGATCCGTTTTGAGGGTTAAGCATATTATGCGAAGCAAGCATCAAAACCTGAGCTTCCAGAATAGCGGCCTGGCTCAATGGAACGTGTACTGCCATCTGGTCACCGTCAAAGTCGGCGTTGAACGCACCGCAAACCAAAGGGTGCAGTCTGATCGCCTTGCCTTCCACCAAAGTAGGTTGGAATGCCTGGATGGACAAACGGTGAAGAGTCGGAGCCCGGTTAAGCATCACCGGATGGCTTTTCAGAATATTTTCGAGGATTTCCCAGATAACCGGATCTTTTCTGTCTACCAGTTTTTTAGCTGATTTAACAGTTTTTACAACACCTCTTTCTATTAATTTCCTGATAATAAACGGCTTGAACAGTTCAGCTGCCATTCCTTTAGGGATACCACATTCATGAAGCTTCAATTCAGGACCAACCACGATCACAGACCGGCCAGAATAATCTACCCTTTTACCCAATAAGTTCTGACGGAACCTACCCTGTTTACCTTTTAAAACCCCGCTTAAGGATTTCAATGCTCTGCCACCCTGAGATTTGACTGCGCTCGATTTTCTTGAGTTGTCAAACAGGGAATCAACTGCTTCCTGCAACATCCTCTTTTCATTTCTGAGGATGACCTCCGGAGCTTTGATTTCCAACAACCTGATCAATCTGTTATTCCTGATTATGACCCTTCTATATAAATCATTCAGGTCTGAAGACGCAAATCGTCCGCCATCAAGTGGCACAAGTGGTCTCAATTCCGGGGGAATTACAGGAAGATATTTAATAACAGCCCATTCCGGTCTGTTTTCCATTGTACCCATCCCTTCTCTGAACGACTCAATCACCCTCAATCGTTGCAATGCTTCCGATTTTCTCTGCTGTGAGGTTTCATTCGCAGCTTTGTGTCTTAATTCATAAGACAACGAATCCAGATCGATCGATGCAAGCATGTCAAAAATTGCTTCTGCACCCATTTTTGCAACAAATTTTTGCGGATCTTCATCCGGCAACATTTGGTTTTCCTCAGGCAGAGAATCAATAATATCAAAATACTCCTCTTCAGAGATCAATACATTCTTTTCAATGGTTCCTTCCTTTATACCGGGTTGGATCACTACATACCTTTCATAGTAGATGATATTCTCAAGGTTTTTGGAAGACATCCCAAGAAGATACCCGATTTTATTAGGCAATGACTTGAAGAACCAGATATGAACTACCGGAACAACCAGTTTGATATGTCCCATCCTTTCCCGTCTGACTTTCTTCTCTGTGACTTCAACTCCGCATCTGTCGCAGATGATACCTTTATATCTGATCCTTTTGTATTTTCCGCAATAGCACTCGAAATCCTTGGTTGGCCCAAAGATCCTTTCACAAAACAATCCATCTCTTTCAGGTTTATAAGACCGGTAATTGATGGTCTCTGGCTTGAGTACTTCCCCATATGAGCGTTCCAGCACTTCATCAGGCGATGCCAGCCTGATGGATATTGTGTTAAAATGTTCGCTTTGTGGTTCCTTTTTATTGAATGCCATAATTTTTAATAATTTGTTTTATAAAATCAAATTAGATTTTGCTTGGTTTCAGCTTAATCAAAAATAATGTCAAGAGCCAACCCTCTCAATTCATGAATCAACACATTGAATGATTCCGGAATGCCAGGTTCAGGTAGCGGATCTCCTTTCACTATGGCCTCATATGCTTTTGCCCTGCCTTTGATATCGTCTGACTTAATGGTCAGCAATTCCCTCAAAATATTGGATGCACCGTAAGCTTCCAGTGCCCAAACCTCCATTTCTCCAAAACGCTGTCCTCCGAATTGAGCTTTACCACCCAATGGTTGTTGCGTGATCAGAGAATATGGACCGATAGACCTTGCGTGCATTTTATCATCGACCATGTGAGACAACTTCAGCATATAAATCACACCAACTGTTGCTTTTTGATGGAATCTGTCTCCAGTTTCGCCATCATAAAGGAAGGTTTGTCCCAAAGCCGGCAAGCTCGCCTTACTGATATACTCCTCTATTTGGTCAACGCTGGCTCCGTCAAAAATCGGGGTTGAAAATTTAACGCCCATTTCTTTGCCTGCCCAACCTAAAACTGTCTCGAATATCTGTCCGATGTTCATCCTGGAAGGCACACCAAGGGGGTTGAGCACGATATCCACAGTCGTTCCATCTTCCAGAAAAGGCATATCTTCTATGGGTACGATCTTCGCTACAATACCTTTATTCCCGTGCCTACCTGCCAATTTATCTCCAACTTTTAGTTTTCTCTTCTTAACAAGATATACTTTTGCCAGTTTCAACACACCTGCAGGAAGTTCATCTCCGATATTAATATTGAACAATTCTCTTTTGTATCTTCCTGTTAACTCGCTGGCTTTGATCGCATAGTTATGCAATAAGGAAGCGATCATTTTATTCAGATCTGTATCTTTTGTCCAGTTGCTATAGTCTACTGTTGAAAACTCAATATCATTGAAAAGTTTTCTATTAAACTTAGATCCTTTCGGGATCAGAACCTCGCCAAAAATATTTTTGATCTCTTCACTGACTTTGTCATCCAGGAGAGACATCATTTTATCCACCAGCAATGTTTTCAATTCATTCATTTCCACTGCATGGCTGTCTTCCAGATCCGTCAATTGATCTTTTTCCTTGACTTTCTGAAATTTGTCTTTTTTTGATCTTTCAAAAAGTTGTCTTCCAATGATCACACCTTCAGTTGCAGGAGGTGCTTTGAGGGATGCATCTTTCACATCGCCTGCTTTGTCCCCGAAAATTGCACGCAGAAGCTTTTCTTCAGGTGTTGGATCCGATTCACCCTTAGGTGTGATCTTACCGATCAGAATATCACCTTCTTTTACCCAGGCTCCAATCCTGATAATACCATCTTCGCTCAGATCTTTGGTTGCTTCTTCACTGACGTTTGGAATATCATTGGTCAATTCTTCTTCACCTAATTTGATATCCCTGACTTCAAGTTCAAAACTCTCAATATGAATAGAGGTGAAAATATCTTCCTGAACCACTCTTTCAGAGATCACGATTGCATCCTCAAAATTATAACCTTTCCATGGCATAAATGCCACCATCAGGTTTTGACCCAGAGCGAGTTCGCCCTTTTCTGTTGCATAACCATCACAAAGCAATTGCCCTTTCACTACCCGGTCGCCTTTTCTGACCAAAGGTTTTAAATTGATGCATGTACCCTGATTGGTTCTGAGGAATTTGATCAGCTTATAATCTTTAATATTGCTTTCTATGCTGACCATTTCTTCTTCAGGAGTTCTGTCATACATGATTCTGATCAGGTTGGAATCAACATATTGAACGACTCCATTTCCTTCAGAGTTGATCAATATCCTGGAATCCTGTGCAACAGTTTTTTCAATCCCGGTTCCGACGATGGGTGAGTGAGGTCTGATCAATGGAACAGCCTGCCGCTGCATATTGGACCCCATCAAAGCACGGTTAGCGTCATCATTTTCCAAAAATGGGATCAATGAAGCTGACACACCCACGATTTGGTTCGGTGCAATATCAATATATTCAACTTCTTCCGGTATAAGGACAGGAAATTCTCCGTGTTCCCTTGATTTCACCCTGTCTGTGGCGAAAGCTCCTTTTTCATCAATAGGTGTATTGGCTTGGGCAATTTTCAGGTAATCCTCTCCTGATGCAGACAAATAAACGACACCTTTGGTCAGATCCACTTTTCCTTCATTAACTTCTCTGTACGGAGTTTCAAGAAAGCCCATTGAATTTACTTTGGCATGCACTGCCAATGATGAAATCAAACCAATGTTAGGTCCTTCAGGCGTTTCAATGGTGCAAAGCCGACCATAGTGTGAATAGTGAACGTCCCTGACTTCAAATCCGGCTCTTTCCCTGGACAAACCACCAGGTCCGAGAGCGGAAATCCTTCGTTTGTGAGTGATTTCAGCCAGGGGATTGGTTTGATCCAAAAACTGTGAAAGCTGACTTGTTCCAAAAAATGAATTGATCACAGAGGATAATGTACGTGCATTTACCAGGTCAACCGGTGTAAACACTTCATTATCTCTGACGTTCATTCTTTCCCTGATCGTCCTTGCCAATCTTGCCAGACCAATACTGAATTGTCCGTAAAGTTGTTCTCCAACAGTCCTGACCCTTCTGTTTCCAAGATGATCAATATCATCCAACTCAGCATTCTGGTTGATCAGGTTGATGAGGTATTTAATAATTTCTATAAAATCTTCCTTACAAAGCACATGCAGGTTTTTATCCACATCAATAGCCAGTTTGGAATTGATTTTATATCTGCCCACTTCTCCGAGATCATATCTCGACTCAGAGAAAAACATTTTATCGATGATCCCTCTGGCTGTCTCTTCATCCGGTGGTTCTGCTCCCCGCAATTGTCTGTATATCTGAGCAACGGCCTCAAGTTCTGATGACGCAGGATCTTTCTGAAGTGTATTGTAAATAACAGAGTAATCTATTTCAAGGTCTTCTCTCTGCAAAATCACATGGTCAACACCGGATGAGTGGATCAGTTTGATATTTTCCTCATCTATGACGACGTCTCTGTCTAGTATGATCTCATTTCTTTCAATGGACACCAATTCTCCTGTATCTTCATCCACGAAATCTTCAGTCCACTTCTTAAGTACCCGAGCTGCAAGTTTTCTTCCTAATACATCTGAAGCATACTCTTTGCTCTTCAAAGGTACTTCTTCCACCAGTTGGAAAATATCCAATATCTCTTTGTCGGAATCGTAGCCGATGGCGCGCAGTAATGTAGTTACAGGCAATTTCTTTTTCCGGTCAATGTAAGCGTACATGACCATATTGATATCTGTAGTAAATTCCATCCATGCACCCCTGAATGGAATCACACGGGCAGAATATATCTTTGTACCGTTTGGATGGTAAGTCTGGCTGAAAAATACGCCAGGTGAACGATGTAGTTGTGACACGATTACGCGTTCAGCACCATTTATCACAAATGATCCCTTAGGCGTCATATAAGGAATATTCCCCAAAAATACATCCTGCTCAACTGTTTCAAAATCAATATGTTCTTCATCATTGCAGGATAATCTCATTTTAGCCCTTAGCGAAACGCTGTAGGTGAGACCTCTTTCCATACATTCTGCAATTGAATACCTTGGAAAATCAATTTGGTAATCGATAAATTCCAACAAAAAGATATTTCTGGCATCTGAAACAGGAAAGTGCTCTTTAAACACTTTATGTAAACCTTCAAGATGTCTGTTTTCCGGCGCGGTTTCAATTTGAAAAAACTCTTGAAAAGAGTCGAGTTGAATAGCTAATAAATCAGGGTAATAAGCTGGTAATTTAATCTTACCAAAGTTTACTCTATTGTTGCCGTGAGTGGCTATAGATTCAGTAAAAGGCATGCTCGATAATTTATTATTTCAATATAAATAAGCTCGCTTAGGGTAATGATCAGGCAAAAAAACAGCAAAAGCCCGGTTTGCATAAACATACAAACCAGGCTACATACTTCTTAATATGTTAGCAAAAAAGAAATTTGCATCAAAGCGTACAGGATTTTATTTCAATTCAACTGTAGCACCTGCTGCTTCCAGTGCTGCTTTGATGCTTTCAGCTTCTGCCTTAGGAGCAGCTTGCTTAATTACACCAGGAGCACCATCAACCATATCTTTTGCTTCTTTCAAACCAACATTCAACAGAGTTTTTACCTCTTTAACAACTTGCAATTTTGCAGCACCGGCTGATTGCAACAAAATATCAAATTCAGTTTTTTCAACTTCAGCAGGAGCAGCATCTCCGCCTCCGGCAGGTCCTGCAGCAACAGCTACAGCTGCAGCAGCTGGTTCAATTCCATACTCGTCTTTCAATATTTGTGCTAATTCCTGAACTTCTTTAACAGTCAAGTTCACCAACTGTTCTGCAAATGATTTTAAATCTGCCATTTTAATGCATTTTAAATTTTAAATAAAAATATTTATCTAAATGCGTATCTCGCTTGGAAGCCTACATTTATGATGCCCTCTCTTCAAGAGCTTTAACCAAACCAGCCAATGTTTGTCCTCCTGAATTGAGGGTACCAATAACACTCTTGGCAGGTGTTTGTAAAATTAATATAATATCTCCGATCAGTTCCTGCTTTGACTTCAGTGATTTCAATGTATCCAACTGATCATCGCCAAAATAAACAGCACTGTCTATGTAAGCTGCTTTCAAAAGCGGCTTTTCATTTTCCTTCCTGAAATCACTGAGCAATTTAGCAGGAAGATTGGCACTTTCTGCAAACATGATTGCAGTAGAACCTTTTAATGCTTCATAAAGCGGTTCAAACCCTTTTTTATCTGCACTTTTTTCCAGTGCTTTTTGAATCAGTGTATTTTTTACAACTTTAATCTCAACGTTATTATTGAAACAAATCCTTCGAAACTGATTCATTTGAGCAACAGTAAGTGAAATAAAATCAGTAAAATAAATGTAATCGCTTTGTGAAAATTTCTCAGACAGGGATTCTATTACCTGTAATTTATCATCTCTTTTCATTATTATCCAATTTTAATATCACCTAATAAACTCTTTTGTATCGATTTTAACTCCGGGACTCATCGAACTAGCTACTGATACAGACCTCAGATAAGTACCTTTCACTGTTGATGGTTTCATCCTGATCAAAGTTGTAACAATTTCTTTGGCATTCTGTGTCAGTTTTTCCTGAGAGAAAGAAATTCTGCCGATAGGTGAATGCACAATACCGTATTTATCAACACGGAATGCTACCTTACCACCTTTCACTTCAGTTACTGCCTGACCTACATCCATCGTAACCGTTCCACTTTTAGGGTTCGGCATCAAACCACGCGGACCTAAAACACGACCAAGCTTCCCAATCTGAGCCATCACACTTGGCATCGCTACTATAACATCGAAATCCAACCAGCCATCTGTAACTTTCTGGATGTATTCATCAAGTCCTGCGAAATCAGCACCAGCAGCAATTGCTTCCTGCTCTTTATCAGGTGTACAGAAAACGAGCACTCGTTTTGTTTTACCGGTACCGTGAGGCAGTACCACCGTTCCCCGTAAAGCCTGATCAGCTTTTCTGGGGTCAACGCCCAAATTGATGTGAATATCTACAGAGGCATCAAATCGGGCAACATTTGCCTCTTTTACCAAATCCATTGCTTCGTTTAATCCATATTGTCTGGTGGAGTCAACTTTAGCAACGGCAACTTTCATTTTTTTTGTTAATTTTGCCATTACAAAAAATTTTGAGGTATTAACATACTATTCAAAAAAATAGTACTCCCTACCAATGTTAAACTAAATTAATTCTCAGCCCATGGAGCTTTTCCGGTTACTACTAACCCCATACTTCTTGCAGTTCCCGCAACCATTTTCATAGCAGATTCTAGTGTGAATGCATTTAAATCTGCCATTTTATCCTGAGCTATGTCTTTTACCTGATCCCAGGTTACTTTTCCTACTTTATCCCTGTTCGGTACAGCACTTCCTTTTTTGATTTTTGCAAGATCCATCAACTGCACAGCAGCAGGTGAGGTCTTGATTTCAAAATCAAAAGATTTATCTTTATACACAGATATGACAACAGGCAAGACTTTTCCCATTGATTCCTGAGTCGCAGCATTGAATCTTTTGCAAAATTCCATGATATTCACACCTTTGGAACCCAATGCAGGGCCGATAGGTGGCGCTGGATTTGCTTGTCCGCCTTTGACTTGTAACTTAATATAAACTTCGACTACTTTTGCCATTTTTCATCAATTTTCAGTATTCTCTATTGTTTTTCAACTTGCATATAATTCAATTCGACTTCAGTTCCTCTGCCAAATATCTTTACAACAATTTTTAATTTTTTCTTCTCATCGTTAATCTCCTGTATCTCTCCGACAAAACCTGTAAAAGGTCCATCAGTTATCTTGACAGATTCTCCTATGATAAACGGATCTATCAATGCCTCCCCTACATCCTTGGAATCATCAGCAATTCCCAGCATTCTGTTGGCTTCATTCCTGTTCATCGGAATCGGATCATTTTTCCCAAGGAAATGCATGACATTCGGAAGATTGGAAATAGCACGCAGAACTTCGCCTTTTAATCTGTTCTCATCTGCTTCTACCAGAATGTAACCAGGAAGTATATTTCTTTCCAGGATTACTTTTTTACCATTCCTGATCTTATACACTTTTTCAGATGGCACAATTATCTGACCAACGATATCATTCCAACCGGAACGTTCAATTTCCAGTTCAATACGTTCTTTAATGCTTTTCTCTTTTCCACTGATTACTCTTAAAGAGAACCATTTCATTTCCTTAGTCATTCAACCGGTTTTAATATTACAAATGATAAATGGTTGTGGTAAGGAATTTTGAAAATATATCAGCAAGCAATACGATGATCGAGAAGATAACTGTTCCAATAATAACCACCCTCGTACTTTCCAGCAACTCTGGTAGTGAAGACCAGGTAACCTTGTGTATCAGTTCGTTATAACTTTCTTTAATGTATAAAATAATACTGTTCATGTTAATCAACTTTGCACGGGCAGAAGGACTTGAACCCTCAGCCTACGGTTTTGGAGACCGTCACTCTACCAGTTGAGCTATGCCCGTAAATCTATTTATTATAAGCTACAAATTGAGCACCCTTGTTAAAAGGTGCTCAATTCTTAGCATATATTTTATAAATAATACTATTTGCTATTAGTCAAGAATCTCAGTTACCTGACCTGCACCTACAGTTCTACCACCTTCTCTGATAGCAAACCTTAAACCTTTTTCCATTGCGATTTTGTCAATCAATTCAACTTCAATGGAAATGTTGTCCCCTGGCATTACCATTTCAACATTCGGTGGAAGTTTGATATCTCCCGTTACGTCAGTTGTTCTGAAATAGAACTGTGGACGGTAACCATTGAAAAATGGTGTATGTCTGCCACCTTCATCTTTGCTCAGTACATAGACCTCACATTTGAATTTTCTATGAGGATTAACTGATCCTGGAGCGATGATTACCATACCTCTGCAGATATCATCTTTATCAACACCTCTCAATAGGATACCGGCATTATCACCAGCTTCACCTCTGTCTAATAATTTCCTGAACATTTCAACTCCTGTACAGGTAGATTTTATTGGTTTTGCACCTTCTTTCATCATACCGACGATCTCAACCGGCTCACCAACTTTAATCACACCTCTTTCAATTCTTCCTGTAGCAACAGTGCCCCTTCCTGTGATAGAGAAAACGTCTTCAACAGGCATAAGGAAAGGTTTGTCAACTTCTCTCAAAGGCTCAGGAATATAATTATCACATGCCTCCATCAGATCTTTGATAGATTGAACATCCTGTGGATTTCCTTCCAGTGCTTTCAACGCAGATCCTTTGATAACCGGAGCGTTCATTCCGTCAAATTCATACTGATCAAGCAATTCCCTAACCTCCATATCAACAAGTTCGAGCATTTCTTCATCATCAACCAAGTCCACTTTGTTCATATAAACAACGATCTTTGGCACACCAACCTGTCTTGCCAACAAGATGTGCTCTCTTGTTTGAGGCATAGGTCCGTCAGTAGCAGCTACTACCAGAATAGCACCGTCCATCTGAGCAGCACCAGTAACCATGTTTTTAACATAGTCGGCGTGACCAGGACAATCTACGTGGGCGTAGTGACGCTTGTGCGTTTGATATTCAATGTGTGCAGTATTAATCGTAATACCTCTCTCTTTTTCTTCAGGAGCGGCATCGATTGAATCATAATCAGTTTTTGTAGCCAATCCTTCTTCTGCCAGAATGTATGTTATAGCAGCAGTCAAAGTTGTCTTACCGTGGTCCACGTGACCGATTGTACCAATGTTTACGTGCGGTTTTGACCTGTCAAAAGTTTCTTTAGCCATTTTAAATGTTTTTTCTAAACTAAATATTATAAAATATATACCAAATGCTGAGCCAATGAAGGGAATTGAACCCTTGACCCCTTCCTTACCATGGAAGTGCTCTACCCCTGAGCTACATTGGCAATATGCTTGATTGTAAACTAAGGGTTAAAAAAAAGAGCGGGCGAAGAGACTCGAACCCTCGACCCTCAGCTTGGAAGGCTGATGCTCTACCAACTGAGCTACGCCCGCAGAAAAGTTAAATAAAGGTGTGCTATCATACTAATTTTCAGGAGTCTGAGTATTCAAAAATTCTTTCTCACGTTCCATCTACCCCCTCAACTTCACACTCACTCGAAAAACACTCACACTCACACCCACTCAAAACACACTCAAAACACACTCACACTCACGCTCAAAACACACTCAAAACACACTCAAAACACACTCACACTCACACCCAAACACACACCCTTTCTCCTGGTGGGGGTGATAGGATTCGAACCTATTCAGCTAAAAGCAACAGATTTACAGTCTGCCCCGTCTCTCCCACTTCGGCGCACCCCCATATAAAGAATTTTTGTGAAAGAGTGAGCCAATGGAGGGACTCGAACCCCCGACCAGCTGATTACAAATCAGCTGCTCTACCAACTGAGCTACATTGGCATTATCACATATCCTTTTCTAAAATTTTTTCAATCCACATTTGACAAACAGTATAAAAACTGATTATTTACCATAGTTTTTTGTACTATAAAGTCAAAATTTAGAAATCTTTATTTCAAAGCGAATGCAAAAGTACTATTAAAATTGAAAAAAGAAAAAAATATCTTCTTTTTTTGAAAAAAATAAAGACTGTACGTGTTCAAACTGTCCAAAATAAAATCACTTCAAAAGGGATGCATCTTTTCTTAAATTAATATGCTGAAACTCATAACTATATCCCATAAAGCCAATATTAATTATTAATAGAATTTCACACAGCTTATATAATTGATTATCAATTCTTTGTATTATTTTCAGCATTTCATCACCTCGGAATCATCCAAACAAAATTTCAATTGCTCTCTTTTTCTGAATA
>DDTL01000078.1:31092-36811 GCA_002344345.1 Saprospiraceae bacterium UBA2365 | reverse complement strand
CTGATCTTTTTTGATTTCACCAAAATACTTAAAAGCCGGGCTCCAATGCTGTAATAACGGCAAGGCTATGTGATGTTTTTGGCGTTAGCCAAAATATCATCATAGCTATTGTTATGTGTGGTGATTCTCTAAGTTTGCAATTATCTTATCTACAATATTACTTATAGAAATTACATCAATTTTCAAATGATTTGAATGGTCTATTCCGTTAGCGTAATTGTATAACTTTGACTTATAATCGTCACCTGTTTTTGCAATTAATGTAATTTCATCGGCGGTGAGATTTTCTTTCCAATTAACCCCGTTAGTTTCCAATTCTTGTGAGAGCAAATTTAAATTGTGTCCATATTTTCGTCCGAATCTATCTGAATCAAGTCCTTGGTTATCTACATTAAACAATTCAGCTTTCAAAATTAATTCTAATGCATGTAAATATAAAAATGCTGGAACATTGCCTAGTTCAAGACCATTACCTTCTTGGATTAGCATGTTTTTCATTGCTTCAGCACTATTTAGAAAATTTCGAGCATAATAACTGAATAAATTCTCTTCTCCGGCTACGGGTTGAATTTGTTGGATTTCTAATGGTATAGGAACCAAATCACCATCTTTGTTTTTGATAAATTTTGTCAGTCCAACCGAGACCATTTTTAGGTTTTTAATGTTCATCTTTTATTTTTTGATCAAAGAAATCAAGTTGATTAGGGTCTACAAAATTTTTCATCACACATAACGGTCAGGCTATGATACGAGCCGACGATAGGAGGCTTGTTTTCATAGCGTATGTTTTACAGCGGTGATGACCATCTTCCTTTTCTTCCTGAAGCTTAAGCGGAAGCATGCTCATTCTATTCACTCTGCCCAACCTAAGCCCGGATAAAACTACTGATCTTTTTTGATTTCACCAAATTCATAAAAGCCGGGCTCCAATGCTGTAATAACGTTTTGCAGCTATGCCCAGTAGCCGTTTGCTTGTTTCGTCACTGTCCATCGGCACAATGTTTCTGCGGGGTGTGCTGCTTCAATCTTCTCTTTCATAAGCTATTGGGCATAGGTGCTGTTATCAGATGTTTTTCTTAGCTTTTAACATAGTTATCGAATTAATCAAATTTTTTGCTTGTTCCTTCTCAATTCCAAATCTTTCAGCATCGTCAATAATAGTTTTTTCAACTTCCATCACGATTTCCTTTTGTTTTTCAAAATCGAAATATAATGCATTACCTGCCTCAGGTAGTTGCATTGAAATTACCATACTCCGCCGTAAACCTGATTTATTCATCCACAATTTTATCCCATGTGGGAACGTTTGATCACCAATTGAATTTTCATAAATCCAATAAATTAGCTTGTTTTCACTATTCTCAATACATTCTTTGCAACACATTCTTAAATCTAAAAGAAAACCTCGTGAAATAGGATCAAACAAATACCCTTTTTCCTCATTTAACTTTATTAAATAGTGTCGCAATTTCTCAACTTGTTCTACATCTATTACCCTATTATTATTATCCAATTTCTTCCATCGATTATAGGATACAATATCAATATCGCTCCAAACATTTTTATATAGATTTATTCTCTCTCCAAGTAAATCTCTAAAAATATCATATTTAAGTCGTTCTGCCATTAGCAGCGATTGAATGGTGACTTCTAGTTCTTTTAATTTCTTTTCATGCTTATTACCAAGAATACTGGTTAGGGCTTTAACTATTTCTCCAGCTAATGTATCTATCATGATTTCCTCCTTAAATTAAAATATCTGATAACTTGTTTATTGTCACAACAAATATATATCACCGTTCAGGTTTTTCATAATTTCCACCTTCATTTTTGGGCTTATTATCAGATAGTTGCCGCAACCGATCCAACGGGCTAATTACCTTTTCAATACTGGACGTTGTCACATGGGTGTAGATCATCGTAGTCTTTAACCCGTAGGATTGTATTTTTACAAAAAGTTTAATATATGGAATACTTTGTTTATGTATTGTTGAGTCAAAAGGATGGAATGTTTTATACCGGATACACAAAAGATCTTATCAATAGAATTGATGAACATACTCATGGGAAAGTACCGTCTACCAGACTAAGACTTCCAGTAATTTTAATATATTGGGAAGGTTGTCTCAATCAACAAGATGCCACACGAAGGGAAAAATATTTAAAATCAGGAAACGGTAAAATTTATTTAAAAAACAGATTGAAAAATTATTTTGACAATCCAACGGGTTGAATGTTAGCATGACCTAACAGCTCCTTAATATAAGGCAACTGTGTACCCGCATCCAGCAAATGGGTGGCATAACAATGCCGCAAAGTGTGCGGCTTCACCCGCTGAGCGATACCTGCTTTCCGGGCAGCCCGCTTCACGATCGCCTGAACACTGTTTTCACTGTACTGTGACTGCTGATCCTGACCTTCAAATAACCAATATTGTGGTTTGTATTCATGAACATAACTCGTCAGCAACCACTTGAATTCACTGCTCATACTGATGTAGCGGTCTTTTTTTCCCTTACCTGACCTGATAAAAACCTGATGCCTGTCCCACAGAATATCCTCCAGCCGCAAAGATAATAATTCATTCAGCCTCAACCCATGTCCATAAATGGCATACAATATGGCAGTGTGCTTGAGATTGCCCGTTGCACGCATCATTCTGTCCACCTGCTGAATGCTGAGTACCTTGGGTAACAGGAATTCCTTTCGGGGCCTTTTGATCCGATCTATCTGAAAATCAGGGATGAACTCCACTTTCTGGAAATAGAATTTTACCGCATTGATGAAACCGTTGATCATACTCTCGCTTATTTTTCTGCTCCCGATTTCCCCAAGCCAGGCATTCACTTCCTGTGCGGAAAGCTGATGAAGATCTTTTCCCTTCATCGCCAAGGCAAACTGACAAAACCGGGATGTGTACTCGCGTAAAGTATTCAGACTATACCGCTCTCTGATCAGCGTATCCATGTATTTTTCTGCCACCATACGAATTTCTTCTGCCGTTTTTGACAGGAAATATCGCTTGTACTCGCCTAAGGAAGGTTTGCTCCTGGCAGTGTCCAACTGCCCGATCCTGTTGACGATCAATATCTTCGACGCTGTATAATGATCGATTACACGTTGTATGATCGGCTTTTCGTCCGGAATGATCCAGAATTTCTGATCTGCATCATAATTCCTGTCAGGCAGATGCTTGACAAAATCTACATCGATACCGGTACCGGACAATTGGATCAAAACTTTCCCGGGATACTCCGGACTTTTGTACAAATAGCATTTTTTGGGCTTTTCCAAAGTCAAAATCTGCTGGTTCCAGCGCTCAAAACGCTCCGATGAGATCAACCCAAGTTTGTTGAAAAATACATCCAGACTCTCCACATTTGCCGGTAAAACCCAATTTTTGTACTTTTCATTCCAGTATGCACGGTGTACAGACCTCAGAGACCTTACCTGTTCTTCATTGAACTTTCCACTGACATAAAAACTTTGATACATAAACCTGATAGATATTAAGTTTGTGTCTGCTGCCTCCGATGGGTCAGGACGAGGCGCCTCAGCTATTTTTTTGCCGGCATCATCACCTGTCAGCCCTGCCTGGCCGGTGGTTCCGGGAATTTCTACCTCGTAAGGTATGCCTGTTTTTACGAATTCAGTCCAGTTTTCTTGATGATATGGTATATGCCAACCCCTGTATGTCTGACTATATCTTGCATCTGACAATGTTCGGATGATTTTGGAATTCATGTCATTATGAATTGTTTTCAATAGAATTCTGTCTTCGCCGCGATGTTTTATTTTGGAAATAATAAGCATTTAAATAAAAAGTAATGGTGAATGAATGTATAAAATTGGCTCAATATTAATTCGGATATGTAAATGAATTTGATCAAATCTCCCTGGATTTTCAGGGGAATACAAAATACAGCTATTCCACGAAGTTGCACAAAAAAGGCACAAGCGCACAAAGGAAATCCAGTTTATTTCAGCGCAAAATCTGCGAACATCTGCGAGATCTGCGGGAGCCTTCCTTTCAATGGAGATTAACATTTTACCACTTCTAAAACTAAAAAACTTTTTGTTGAATTTTCTAAAAGATCACTGCCCCATGAAGTTTGACAAAAATCACTGAATCAAAGACCCTATTTGATCAAATCATACAAAAATCCTGACAAATCAGTTTAGCGCCATAAAATTGAGTGTTTTATGACAAAATATTTTGAAAGAAAACATTAAATTTCAGATATTTGGCTAATTAAGCGTATGATACTGTTTTAAAAATTGGTTTACCTAACCTGGACGAGCTAGAACCAAAGAAGAAATTGATTTAAGAACAAGGAACACCGATTAACGATTTCAGATCTGTATTTCTATTCTAAAATCCAAAATCGTTAATCCTTGTTCGATATTCAGTGAGGCTTTAATTCTACATCAAATTTCTTTAAAGTTCTGCCTAAAAATACACGAATTCAATTTTTAAGACACTAAAGAAAATCCGCTAAAAAAGCTGTTAACCACCTGTTGATGGAGATCTGGTGCTCAAAAAATTAATAAACTTGAGTTTATTTATGAAAAGGATTGGATTTGGAAGGAGGGAATGAATATCGAACCCATACAGGTAAACAAGGATCAACGATTTTAGATTTTTTGAAGTTTATGAACATCGGGTTAGGGAATGTAAATTAAACAAAGATTAATGATTTTAAATTTTGAGTAGTATGAAGAAGTTTGATTTGGAAGAAAGACTGATATCATTTTCAGTTTTAGTAGTTTCGATTTCCGAGCAAATGCCGAATAACCGGGCAGCTAATCATCTTTCCGGTCAATTGCTTAGATCCGGCACCTCAGTTTCTTTAAACTACGGAGAAGCTCAAAGTGGAGAATCAAGAAAGGATTTTATTCATAAGATAAAAATAGTTTTGAAAGAATTACGTGAAACCTACGTTTGCCTTAAGATTATCGAACGAACTGGTTTGTACGAGACAAAAACGGATATTGAGAAAGCAAAACTTGAAAATAACGAACTGATTTCAATCTTTGTAAGGAGCGTTGAAACTGCTCAAAATAATTTAAACCAATAATTCCAAAAAAAATCAAAAACAAATCAAAAATCGTTAATCGGTATTCATTTGTTTGCCCGTATGGGTTCTGAAATCAAAAACAAATCAAAAATCGTTAATTCTCGTTCTCAAATCAAAAAAGTTCCCAGAGAATTATTAGACAACAAAAAATTCAACTGGCACTTCATCACTTCTTACCATATCAATACGCAGAACAAATTTGTCAACTATGTCTATGATTTTTCCTGGATGATCTTTTCCGATCAGGAAATAGTGATCAGAAGGATCAGGTAATTGACTATTTTAGGTTGAATCAATAAATATTTTTATTCCAATCAGCAAATATCCGCGAACATCCGTCAAATCCGCTTCATCAGTGTTCCAATCAAAATGCTATCCAAAAAAAAATACTTGATCTCCTTTTCACAAAATCTGTAGTACACAAACCGAAAATCACTTCGCATAAAAAGCAGTGAATGAATCATATACATGCCTAACTGCGCTAAATAATTCAATTTCTTAGCTTTTGTCGTTGATAAATTCATCTTCTGCGTGAGCAAGATGAACTTCTGCGTTGACGAGTTCATCTTCTGCGTGAGCAAGTTCAACTTCTGCGTTGAGGAGTTCATCTTCTGCGCGAGCAAGTTCATCTTCTGCGTTGG
>DDTL01000078.1:0-31027 GCA_002344345.1 Saprospiraceae bacterium UBA2365 | reverse complement strand
CATGAGCAAGTTCATCTTCTGCGTGAGCAAGCTCATCTTCTGCATTGACGAGTTCATCTTCTGCGTTGACGAGTTCAACTTCTGCGTGAACAAGTTGAACTTCTGCGTTGACGAGTTCATCTTCTGCATGAACAAGTTGAACTTCTGCGTGAGTCTGAGCAATCAACCCTTGTTTCCTCTACCCTGGTTTCAGGGATATTTATCCAAATGTTCATGACAAATCTGCGTTTGTGTTTTATTCATTTTTTGGAAAAATATCAAACATTTTTCGGATATTGCAGCCCGTTGATCAGGGAATAAATGATGGAACAGGTTTTTTCCGATGTAATTGCCGGAAAAACTTGAAATCTGATAAATATAAATAAAAAATGATGAACAAAATAGCAATAGGTGCAGATATCGGAGGCAGTCACATCACCTGCCAACTGTACGATCTGCAAAAAGAAACTTTACTGGATGGAACTAAGGTCAGGGTGCCGGTGGATAGCAATGCTCCAAAAGAGCTCATCCTTGATGCCTGGTGCAAAGCCATTTCTCTTGCTGCCAGCGCATACGACCTGAGAGAACTGGCTGGCATTGGTTTTGCCATGCCGGGACCATTCGATTACCCTGAGGGAATCGCCCGATTTGAAGGCGTACAGAAATTTGATGCCCTCAATGGTGTGAATGTCAGAGCACATATTCAACACTATTTCGGTCTTAATGCCAGCTATCCGGTCCGCTTTTTGAATGATGCCACCTGCTTCGCAATCGGGGAATCATTCCGGGGTGAAGCCGCAAAATTCAGCAAATTCCTCGCCATCACACTCGGAACCGGATTTGGCGCATCTTTCATCCACAATCACCTGCCTGTTGCCGGAAAAGACGGTGCTTCTGATGACGGCTACCTTTGGCATTTGCCTTTTGGTGATTCCAATGCGGACAACCATTTCTCCACACGCTGGTTTCAAAAAGCATATAAAGAAAAAACAGGCAATGTGATCACCGGTGTAAAGGAGTTGGTTGAACGTTTTGATCAGGAATCCGTTATCGGAGATATTTTTGATCTTTTTGGGAAAAATCTGGGCGATTTTACAGGACCATGGCTTAAAAGCTTCAACGCTCAGGCTTTGGTCATCGGCGGAAACATCTCCCTATCCTATCCTTATTTTAAATCAGTCCTGGAAAGCTCTTTCAAAAATCAGCAACTTCAGGTCAGCGTGATCATTTCAGGACTCCAGGAAGATGCAGCGCTTAGCGGAAGCGCACATCTCTGCGATGATGAACTTTATGAAAATCTGACCTGAACCTGGATTTTCAAAATACAGATTATCCATATTTTAGAGTAAATAAATCAACTACTTAACAATTAAAACATGAACAAACGAAAAATCTCCATGATGGTGCTCACCCCGGTATTGTTTTCCTTTTTTGTAATGAGTTTCTGCGATCTGGTAGGGATAGGTGTTGATCGCGTTAAACTGGAATTCGGACTGAGCAATACCATGGTACAGCTGATCCCTTCTGCCGTCTTTATCTGGTTTTTCATACTCTCAGTACCTGTTGGTGTTTTCCAGGACAGGTTTGGTAAAAAAAATGTAGTGAATACGGGTATGTTCATCACAGCTCTCGGGATGCTCATACCTTATTTTTTCTATACAAAAGCCTCCATTTTTCTTGGATTTGCCCTTTTAGGTATCGGCAATACCATCCTGCAGGTTTCCGCCAATCCACTGCTGGTGGATGTGGTGCCTTCTGAAAAAAAATCCAGTTTTCTCAGCTTTTCACAGTTCATCAAATCCATTGGATCCATGGTTGCACCTTTTATCGCCTCATTCCTGGCCGCCCAATACGGAGACTGGAAACTGATGTTCCTGGCTTTCGGTATCATTTCTATTCTCGCTGCAGTATGGCTCAATTTTACAAAAGTTGAAGAAACCAGAAATACGGCTCAACGTGCAACCATCGCTTCATCCCTCAAACTCCTGGGAACACCTTTTATCACTTATATGGTACTCGGAATTTTCCTGGTGGTAGGTATCGATGTCGGGATCAATGCCATTTCAGGTCAGTTCCTGATGAATAAGTTTGATTCTGTTCAGGAGTTTGCAGAAAAAGGAAGAAGCGTGTATTTCTTTGGTAAAATGCTGGGAACATTTGCCGGTGCGATCATGCTGGCCATGTTGGCTTCCCGCAAATTCCTGCTTTGGTCTTCCATCCTCGGTCTTTTGTCCATCATCGCTTTGCTGTTTGCCACCGGTGAATATATGGCGATGGTCATAATTTTCATCATCGGTCTGGGCGTAGCCAATATTTTCCCGTTGATCTTCTCTCTCACCGTGGACAAATATCCGCTTCGTGCCAACGAAATATCAGGATTAATGGTCATGGCCATATCCGGAGGAGCCATTATACCACCCATTATCGGTTACCTGACGGATGTATCCGGGATAACCGCCGGTATGCTGGTACTGGTTGCCTGTGGCGCTTACCTGCTGTTCCTGGCTGCTTTCAATCTGATGAAGAAACAAACTGCATAATGCACCGGATTAAGGCAATGGTTTTATGTTTTGTCCAAGGTTTTTTATGGGTTATGCCAAAATCATCTCATTATGGGTAACCTTCGAAAAACACAACAACATCTTTTGCCTGTCCAAAAAACTACGACTGAAAAAGGTCATTATGACATTTATCCAGCTTTCCGCCTGGAAAATAACAAAATTTCATCGGGCTTTGAGCAACTTGCTTTTGAGTTTTCCAAATATTCTTTGGTCTTGATGGATGGTTACCAGGGTGTGTTTTTTGAGCAGCTGCGATATGCTCTTGAGCCGTTTTTCAACAGTTCAGGTCTTCGGGTCCAGTGGACTGACTTCAGGCTCGCCTACCTTTTGTCTGAAGAAATCGAAACGATGACCGAACCGTTTCTGGGTGGCGATGACCCATTGTTTGGTTATAAAACCACCCTGACAATGGCTGATTTTGTGGATAAGGAAAAACTCCTTAAGATCAAAACCGCACCCGGAATTGATCTGCACATCATTTACGGACCGGGAGCAGCGCTTTATGCTGAAAAAGGTCTTCTTTTTTACACTGATATTCCCAAAAATGAGATACAATTCAGATCCCGTGCCGGATCAATTACCAATCTGGGTTCAGAAGTTCCTTGCGATCCCAAAAAAATGTACAAGAGATCTTATTTTGTGGATTGGGTTGTGCTCAATAAACACAAACAGGAAATTTTGCCCCGGATAGACATCGTTGCTGATTGCCAGCGGCCAAATGAGATCACCTGGTCTTTTGGCGAAGTGATCAGAAATGGCTTACACCACATGAGCCGTAATTTTTTCAGGGTCAGACCCTGGTTTGAACCCGGTATTTGGGGAGGCAACTGGATAAAGGACCAAATAAAAGGCCTCAACGAGGAAGTACCGAATTACGGCTGGTCTTTCGAACTGATCGTTCCGGAAAATGGAATTTTATTTGAAAGTTCAGGCTTCCTGCTGGAGATTTCCTTCGATTGTCTGATGTTCCTGGAAGCAGCAGCTGTTTTGGGAGATGCATATGATCAATTTGGAAATGAATTTCCCATTCGTTTTGATTTCCTGGATACTGTTGACGGAGGAAACCTCTCAGTGCAATGCCATCCGCAAACGGAATACATCCAAAAGCATTTCAACGAAAACTTTACACAGGAAGAATGCTATTATATTCTGGACAACAAACCTGGTTCGGTCGTTTACCTCGGTTTTCAGGAGGACATCGAACCTATATCGTTTCAGCAGGCGCTAACTAATAGCTTTATTCAGGCAAGAGCGCTGGATATTGAACAGTTTGTCCGCAAATTACCTTCCTCAAAACATGACTTTTTCCTGATCCCTCCGGGTACGATCCACGGATCAGGAAAGGACAACCTGGTACTGGAGATCAGCTCTACACCATATATTTATACCTTTAAAATGTACGACTGGCTTCGGCCCGACCTGGATGGCAAACCGCGACCGCTGAACATTAAGCGCGGGATGGAAAATCTGTGTTTTGACAGAAAAGGAACCTATGTGGATGAAAATCTGGTATCCAAACCTGTGTTGCTGGAATCCAATGAAGCTTATTCAATTTATCACCTTCCAACCCATTCAAAACACTCCTATGATGTCCATCGCCTTCATCTGAAAAGTCGTGCAAAACTCACAACCGGCAACAAAGCGATGGTCATGAACCTGGTTGAGGGAAGTTGCATCACCCTCATCACCGAAAACGGACTGGAACAGACATTCAACTACGCCGAAACTTTTGTGATACCGGCAGCAGCAGGGCATTTTACCCTGCTCAATGAAGATGAATTGGAAGCTGTGATCGTCATGGCATTTATTAAATAAGCCCCCGATAATTCAAATGAACAAAATAATATTTGGCAAATATGAAGTATAAATATTCCTTTACAATCTTATTTCTGGTCTTCATCAGCTTGCTCCATGCCCAGACTGATCTGTCTGAAAGCACAAGCTTTGTCAATGGTTTTGCAGAGAAGGTATCCGGAGTGGACTTCAGGTATCATTCCTCCATACAGATCGCAAAAGAAAGCATGCTGATCAGGGCTACAGACGGACATTCTTCGATGGAATGGAGAACTGCACCGGTTCCGGCAAAAATCAAAACCGATTCTGTCTCTTTCGTATGGTTGGCTGGTATCGGATCTTCACCCGGATTGGCCAGTTTTGATCTGGAGGTGAATGGCATCAAAAAATTTACATTTTGGGCAGATGGCAGCAACCAATGGTCGCAGTTTTCTTCCGATGGATCCCAATTGAAATTCAGGAAGGACATGATCGATCAGCATGGGGATCGATTCGGTTTTATGGTGTTGACCATGCCAGCCAAAGCATTGGAAAAAGGTAAACCTCTGTCACTCAAAATGACCGGAGGAAAGTTTGAAAAAACCAGTTGGTATATGACCTTTACCTTTCCTTTGACCAATGGAGTACAACTAAAAGCATTTCCTGCAGTGATATCTGATGGCAAAAAAAAGCACCAGCTCGGGATCGCAGGGATCCTTCATTTTGGCAAACCGGGCAAAGCCAGATTGTATATCGCGGATCAATTGGTCACCGAAACTACTATAAATTACGGATACAACCACGTCAATGTCAAATTACCTGTCACAGATGTCAAAAAAACATTGTCATACAAATTAAAAGTAGCTGACAAAACCTATAACGGCACCATCGAACTGATGCCTGTCAAAAAATGGCGGGTCAATTTTGTCCAGCATTCCCATACCGACATTGGTTATACCAGGTCACAAACGGAGATCATGGGAGAACATTTGAGGTTCATCGATTATGCACTCGATTATTGCGATCAGACAGATGATTTTCCTGAAGAAGCAAAATTCAGATGGACCTGCGAAGCATCGTGGGCTGTGAACGAATATTTGAAAAGCAGGCCTGAAGATCAGATCCAAAGGTTGGTAGGCAGAATAAAGGAAGGCAGGATCGAAATCACAGGTATGTATTTCAATTTTGATGAACTACCTGATGAACAAACACTTAAAGCTTCTTTGAAGCCTTTCAGAACCTTTAAGGACTTGGGGGTGGAAGTAAAAACTGCCATGCAAAACGATGTCAACGGCATCGCATGGTGCATGGCTGATTATTATCAGGATCTGGGCGTGAAATACCTGAATATGGGTACACATGGCCACAGGGCATTGATCTGTTTTGATAAGCCAACCCTGTTTTGGTGGGAATCTCCTTCAGGCAACAGGATCCTGACTTACCGCGGTGAACACTATATGATCGGGAATACCGAATTCAAGGTGCAGTCAGGCGATTTCAACGTATTTGAAGAATCTCTGTTGACATACCTGATGGAACTTGAGCAAAAAGGATACAAATATGACCTGATCTCACTCCAACATTCTGGTTTTATCACCGACAATTCTCCTCCTTCGACATTCATGAGCCAGGCCATTAAAAAGTGGAACGAAAAATACGAATGGCCGAAACTCAAAACCGCATCATCTACTTCATTTTTCGAAACCATGGAAAAGGAACACGGGCATGAATTTGAGGTGATACGTGGTGCCTGGCCTGATTGGTGGACAGACGGTTTCGGAGCTTCTGCGCGTGAAGTGGCAGAGATCCGGGATGCACAGGGAATTCTGACTGCAACCGGATCAGGTATGGTGATGGCTGCCATGCAGCGGTCTCAATTTCCTGAGAAAATAACCGATCGTCTTGAAGAGTCGCTTGAAGCCATGCTGTTTTATACCGAACATACCGTTGGTTACCACGCGAGCGTCAGGGAACCTTTCCACAAATACTCCATGGAGCAAAGGGGCTTGAAAGAATCGTATGCCTGGGAAGCGAGCCGGAGAACAAGAATGCTCCGGGAAGAAACCCTTGGTTTGCTTCAAAATCATATTGAAAAGTCAAAAGAACCATCTTTGGTCGTTTACAATACGCTCAATTGGGATCGGAGCGGCCTGATCACAGTGTATATTGACCACCAAACCATCCCGAGATACACACGATTTTCCATTAAAGATAAAGATGGCCGGGAACTGCAAGCCCAGCCGGTTGAACGGCATTCCGACGGTACTTATTGGGCGATCTGGGTCGATGATGTTCCGGCATTTGGATATAAAAAATACCGGATAAGCGTTTTCCCTGATCAAAACTACCAGGAAAATCCACCATTGGCACACCCTTCCAACATTTTTGAAAATCAATGGTATAAAATTGAACTGGACTACGAGAAAGGTGCTTTGACAAGCATTTTTGACAGGGAACTGAAGACTGAATTGGTTGACAAAAATGCAACTTGGCTTTTCGGGCAATTTATATACGAATTGCTTGCCAACAGGCAACAAATGGAGTCTTTCTACCTGAATAACTATTCGCGCAATACACCAAATAAAATTTGGCTGGAATCCTACACAGAAGGAGAAGTCTGGAACACTATCAGGTTCAGGGCGGATACACCGGCAGCCAACAGCAGCGGTTCCCTGGTGTTTGAAATACGGATCTTTAATACGGAAAAACGATTAGACTTTCACTGGGATATTGATAAAAAGCTGGTCACCGATCCGGAAGGCATTTACCTTGCTTTCCCGCTTCAATTGAAGGATGGTCAATTGGCGTTTGATGTGCAAGGTGGTGAGATCCGAGCCGGAATCGATCAGATCCCGGGTTCAGCCAACGACTGGAATACTGTACAACATTATGCAAGGTTGTTCAATGATCAGTCACAGGTTATCATCAGCAGTTCAGATGCCCCCCTGATGCAGTTTGGCGGGATCAATACCGGTCGGTACAAAGCCGGAGCTACTCCCGAAAGCACACATATTTATGGCTGGCCGATGAACAATTACTGGACTACCAATTTCAATGGCTATCAGTTAGGTGGTCACAATTGGCTGTATTCCTTCACCAGCCTTTCGGGCAAAGATAAGATGGACGCAGCAAAATTTGGCCATGGCAATAAAACCCCATTCCTAACCAGGGTCATTCCCGGAGGAGGAAATGGCGATGATCAATGGGAAGGTTCTATGATCACAGGTTGGCCTGACCATGTCATTTTGATCAATGCCATCCCGGAACAGGATGGAAATTCTGCTGTATTGAATCTTAGGGAGATCAGTGGTAAAAACGCAAAAATTGAAATGAAAAACGGGATCAATGGCAAAATGCTGAAGATGGAACAAGTGGATGCAACGGGCGCTGAACTGAAAAATCCGAGCCTGGTCATTCCACCTTTTGGTAATGCATTTTACAGGATTCATTTTTGATTCGAGGATTTGAAGATTCGAAAATTTGAGATTCAAAATTCAAAATCATTGGAATATACAAACAATTCAAATCATGACGATGAATGTCATGATCTTCGACATCTCAAACAATTCAACAACTCAACAATTCAACAACTCAACAACTCAATACTACCCATGTCAATAAAAACTCCCAACTCATACATAATCAATACCTACCGGACGCTTTTCTTCCTTTTATGGATACCTGCGATGTCGTCTGCCCAGACGTTTACAGAGTGGAGAGACCCATTGGTCAACCAGATCAACAGGGAACCTATGAAGGCTGCATTTAACGCATTTCCCGGAAATGATGCTTTGGATGATAACGGCCAAAACCCGGACATTTTATCCCTGAATGGTCTATGGAACTTTCACTTTGTGCGCAATCAAAATGAAAGGCCCACAGATTTTTATAAGCAGGAATTTGACGATTCAACCTGGAATCAGTTGAAGGTGCCGGGCAACTGTGAACTCAACGGTTTTGGCGAACCCATTTATGTCAATATGCAATACACCTGGGATGCCCAGATGAAACCCAATCCACCGGTAGTTCCTGATAAAGAGAATTTTGTGGGTAGTTATCGCAGAAAAATACAATTGCCAGCCGGTTGGGATCAAAAAGATGTATTTATTCAGTTCGGAGCAGTCAATTCCTGTTTTTACCTTTGGGTCAACGGAAAATTCGTCGGATATTCTGAAGACAGCAAATTGCCTGCAAGTTTTAATATTACACCATTCCTCCAAAAAGGAGAAAACCTGATCGCATTTCAGGTATTCAGATGGTGTGACGGTTCCTATCTGGAATGCCAGGATTTCTGGCGTCTTTCCGGGGTGAGCAGGGACGTTTTATTGATAGCCAGGGGAAAGAAGCGTTTGGACGATTTTTCTTTGAATGCCGGCCTTGACCAGGATTATATGAACGGCTTATTTTCACTGGATTTGCTATTCAAAAATGGAGATAGTTTAACAGCTGAAGCTGAAATAACCCGGGAAAATTTTATTTGGCAAGCCCAAACCTTCATCCGGAATGACCATGCACATTTTGAAACTTTGGTAGAGCACGTAGCTCAGTGGTCTGCAGAAATTCCGAACCTTTATCTATTGACTATCAGGTTAAAAGACAGTTCAGGCAATCTGGTCGAAACCATTTCCCATCCATTCGGGTTCAGATCCGTTGAGATTAAAAATGGTCAATTGCTCGTCAATGGAAAAGCCATTCTGATCAAAGGAGTCAACCGGCATGAAGTGGATCCTGATGGTGGTTATGTGATCAGCCGGAAAAGAATGATCGAAGATATCAAAGTGTTGAAAATGAACAATTTCAACGCCGTCCGTACCTCTCATTATCCCAATGCGAATGAATTTCATGCATTGTGCGATCAATATGGTCTTTACGTAGTCGGCGAAGCCAATGTGGAAGCCCATGGTTATGAAAATGTCGCCACTATAGCTGACTGGGAACAGGCACATCACGAAAGGATCATCAGGATGGTGGAGCGGGATAAAAACAAAACATCCATCATCATCTGGTCCATGGGTAACGAAAGCGGAGACGGAAAAACTTTTGAAAACGCCTATCTCAGGATCAAAAAAATGGATACCACCCGACCGGTTCAGTATGAAAGACCCGGCGAAAAATATTATTCGGATATTTATGTGCCTTTTTATGTTGGTTATGAAGAACTTGAAAATTACGGAAAGGATCCTTCAAAAACCAAGCCCCTGATCCAATGCGAATACGCTCATGCCATGGGAAATTCCATGGGTGGCTTTAAGGAATATTGGGATCTTTACAGAAAATATGACCGCTTGCAGGGTGGTTTTATCTGGGATTTTGCCGATCAGGCCCTCAGGGACTACCGGGATGGTAAAATGATCTATGCCTACGGCGGTGATTTCGGGAAAGATCTGGTTTCTTCCAATAATTTCAATTGCAACGGTTTAGTCAGTCCTGACCGTCGTCCCAACCCTCACATGGATGAAGTGGCATTTGTTCAGCAATCCATCCACACAGAATTGACTGATCCTCAAAAAGGTGCGATCACCCTCTTCAATGAATATTTTTTCAAAGATCTGTCCAATTATGAGTTGGTCTGGAATCTATCGGAAGAAGGTCAAATCATTCAAACCGGCACATTGACCCGTATCAGGGCATTGGCAAGGGAAAAAACAAGTTTGATGCTCCCATATAATTTGCCTGAAAGTAAAAAGGAGTTGACTTTGGAACTTTTTTACAGGACAAAAAATGCTATCGGGCTGGTTCCGGCAGGTCACATCGAAGCAAGACAACAGTTTGTCATCCAGCCGCATAGCTTTATAAAATTTAAATTGAAGGCAGGAGCAATAATGGATGATCAAAAACAGGAATTGGTGGTAAAATCCGGAGATAAAACCATAACTTTCAACAAATACACCGGTTTTATCCGTTCCATTTCCGAGGCAGAGGAAGAATACCTTGAGAACGGTTTTGAGATCACACCTAATTTCTGGAGAGCGCCGACTGACAATGATTTTGGAGCAGGATTGCAGACAAAACTCAGGGATTGGGCACAACCTGAATTGAAATTGGCTGGTTTTGAATATCAATCCGGGCAGGATTTTGTAAGGGTTTTTACTACACACGAGATGGAAAAGATAAAAGCGAGACTGGAGATCACCTATCTGATCAACGGGAACGGAGAGATCAGCATTCATTCCAAAATGATCCCGTTGACTGCCGAACTTTCGGCTGTTCCCATGCTGATGCGTTTTGGGATGCAGATGGTGCTCAGCCAAAAATTTAAAGAAGTAAGTTATTACGGTCGTGGGCCGATGGAAAATTATATCGACAGGAACCACAGCGCTTTTATTGGTTTATACCACCAAAAAGTGGTTGAGCTGTTTTATCCATACATTCGTCCTCAGGAAACAGGCAATAAAACTGACCTTCGTTGGTTTTCCCTATTGCATCAGGGAGGCAAAAAAGGACTCAGGATCAGTGCGGCATATCCGTTCAGCGGGTCAGCGCTTCATTATCTTCCCGAAGATCTGGATGATGGTCTGACAAAGGATCAAAGGCATCCCGCTGAGTTGACAGAAAGACCTTTTACCGTGGTACAAATTGATCTGAAACAGTTGGGTCTGGGAAGTATCAATTCCTGGGGCGCCATAGCCCGTCCTGAATACAGATTGCCATTCGGACCGTATGAATTTGAGTTTGTGATAAAGTTTGAAGAAAGGTGATCATCTTTTTTGTGTGCATCTGCACATTTATAAGATTGTTCCCATTTATAACATTGCCTGATGCGTTAAAAATACATATCATTGGATTGGTGCCATGCGCAGTGGCGGATTCCGTACCTATACTGACCCATGCATCGGAGTTGATGGAGCTTAGAATGTTCAATTGACTGGGCGCCTGCAGTTGAGCCCAACAAATGTTGAGCGTTCTTAGTTCTCATTATTAATTTTGATTCTTCATTTTCAAAGTTATGTCGCCAATGTTGTAGCTATAAACCGATGCAGGTAAAAACGAAAATATTAAATTGTCAATTTGTTTTGCTCCTGATTGGTCAATAGATGTTACCAAAGCATTATTTAAATGGTTGCTTTTACAAAAGTTTATTAAACTTTTTAATTCGTTCGGTTTTTCAAAATAGCGATTACTCCATTTTATTTCTACGCTCCATAGAGCTTTGTATTTTTTATCATCGACCAAAACTAAGTCGACTTCACCTTCATTTCTGCCTTCTTTCCAACGGGCATAGGTTAAATTTAATTTTTCCCGGTGCATCCATTGTGATAATACAGCTGTTTCTACCAAATTGCCCATTTCATTGTCTGTTTCACTTATGGGTGAAAATAAGGCAGTGCGTAATGATGGATTGGTCAAATAGACTTTGAAACTCGTGATACGTTTTAAGCGTTTGACATGCACGTCAACTTTGTTTAATACCTTTACTAAGTAAGCCGCCTCTAAATATTCTAAGTATTTTTTCAATGTATCTTTTTGAATGCCACTTTCTTTACTCATAGTTTCATACGAAAATTCGTTCCCGGTATGGTATGCTATATAAGTAAAAAACCGATATAACTCCTGCACGTCTTTTATGCCATATAAACCTGGTAAATCTCTCAACAACACTTTATCTACAATGTCGTTTTTCATATAACGGCCCATATCACTTTGAATTTTTTCACTTAAAACAATTTCCGGGTAACCCCCAAAATTCAGGTAATGTACAAACTCTTTATTCAAAGCTTTTATGTCGTGAGTGAGACAATATGGTATTTGATTTTCACCATAACTTATTTTTCCATCGTAAATAAGATGGTTCATTCCTTTCAGATGAATATACTCATGAAATGTAAGTGGTGGCAGCATAAAATCTGTAAATCTACCCGCTCCACTTTCTGTACTGTACCATTTCAGAGCAGCCGCTGCCGAACCCGAAACTATAAATTTGGTTTCAGGATAAGCGTCAACCAGTACTTTCAGGTGGCGTTCCCAATCTTTAAGGTATTGTATTTCGTCAAAAAAAACATAGCAATCGTTGAGATTGTCTTGATTGAGTGATTGTTTACATAGATTTAAAATATCTTCTAAACTTAAATGTACATAAACAGGATTGTCAATGCCAATGAAAAATATTTTTTGCGGATTTACATTTTCGGTCAATAGTTGTTGTATGCTGTGAAATAACATGACGGTTTTCCCCACACGTCTTGGTCCCATAAGAACCAAGGCTCTTCGCACGTTTTTTTCAATTACATAAGGATAAAACAAGCTAAAGTAAAGGCGCTTAGACATTGTGCTGTACAACTCAGGTATTTGTTTGTTAACCCACCAAGGATTTTCGTACCGTACGCGTTCAATTATTTTTTCTGTTGGAATAAGATTTAAACTGTTCATATAACCATTTATTTCCACAAATATAGTACATTTAAGTAGATTATATACTATCTATTTAGTTCGTTTTAGTAAAAATAGGCAGCATTTTAATTTTTTTTCTTCCTATTTTACCAGGATTAAAGCAGTGTTTACCCTGATGGTTCGTATTGCTATGACGCACAAATAATCCTTATATTGATCAAAAAAAATAGCTCTCCGGTTTTGGCTGTTTCGAAATATCGGTGGGCAAATGAAATAAATGCAGGACCAGAAGATGCATTTTTGTCTCCCCTGTTTCACTTTTAACAGCATCATTTCACCTTGCATTTATTTCAAACAGCACCATCCTGAATCCCGCAAATTATTCGACACAATCTGATGGTTCTGAGGGTTTTTTGTAAAAAAGTTGTACATTGTAGCAGAAAATGTGATTCATGCATCTATTTATCAGTTTACACAGTATTATTTACCATTCCTTCAGAATGATCATCTCACCTTCCGGAAATCAAATGTGAATTTTTCCCGGTGACCACTGAAAACTGAGAAAAACTTTCGTTGAAATCAGTTTGTCAAGAATCATTTCTGACACACGTTTGTGGCATTTTCACATTCATTTCACCAATAAAAGTAAACCCAATGAAAAAAACAGTATTCTTTCTCCTCGCATTTTTGTGTTCTGTTTCTTTTATTTTTGCCCAGGATGGCAGCCTGGATATGACGTTCAATCCGGATGATAAAGGTTTTGGAGATGGTACGACTCTAATTGGAAATATAAATGCTTTTGCAATACAAAATGACGGCAAAATCATTGCCGGTGGTAATTTTCCTACGCATCTCACAGTTCCATGCAAATCAATTGCCAGATTTTTGCCTGATGGCAGCCTTGACCCGGAGTTTTTGGCTGGTTCCGGCTTTGATGATGAAGTTAAATCCATTGCCATACAACCTGATGGAAAAATAATAATCGGTGGCTATTTCACTAAATTCAATGCTTTACCGGCCAACCGAATAGTCCGACTCAATGCCGATGGAAGTATGGATGAAACTTTTAATACGGGACTCGGTTTTGACGGTCCTGTTGAAACAATTGCTATTCAAACTGACGGAAAAATCCTTGCAGGAGGTGATTTTTTGAATTATCAGGCACAAGAATTCGGTCGAATAATAAGACTTTCAGTGAATGGACATCCTGATCCTGACTTTGTAACGGAACATGGTTTCAATGGCATTGTAAATAAAATACTTATACAGAATGACGGAAAAATCCTCATTGGCGGAGAATTTACGTCATATCAGGATACAGACAAGTCAGCATTGATCCGAATCCTGTCTAATGGAAAACCTGATTTATCTTTTAACCCTAATCTGTCTTCTTCTGGCATTTCTCCGACAAAGATTGTTGCAATTGCTGTTCAAAATGATGATAAGATCATTATAAGTGGAAATTTTGAAACAGTTGGAGATGTACAATCTAAAACTTTTGCGAGAATTCATGCAGATGGAAGTTTAGATACGACTTTTGTTCAAGGCGAAAGTGTAAACGGGCTGGTAATGACCATTGTCATTCAACCAGATGAAAAAATTCTTATTGGTGGGTACTTTACGCACTTCAAAAACCATGAAAGATTGACTTTAGCGAGAATAAATACGGACGGATCACTTGATGAATCATTAGATGCTTATTTAAGCTTTCATATCGCGGGTGGAAATCAATATTGCACGCGAATTATTGCTTACCAAAACGATAATAAAATTATTGTTGGACATTTTTACCTACATTATTGGCAACAAAAATATAAATTCATCAGAATGATGAATTCAGGATCAATTGATGCTGATTTTAACGCACATTTTGGATTTGGAAAAACAGGCTTTGACGGAGGTCTGTATATTACTGCTATTCAACAGGATGGGAAGATATTGGCAGGTGGAGTATTCAGTAATTACTTTGGCTTCCCGACCAACAATTTGGTACGGCTGGAAAAAGATGGCTCAATTGATGAGACATTTAACATTGGTACTGGTTTTAATGGTTCTGTATCACTTATAGAACTGCAAAAGGATGGTAAAATTATGGTAGGAGGAAATTTTACCAATTTCAATGGTACAGATATTAACAGGGTTTTACGACTTCATCCGGATGGTCGTTTAGATGAAAGTTTCGATCCTGGAACCGGATTTGAAAATCCTGTTACCGGAATATGTATCCAGGAAGATGGTAAAATATTGATTGGAGGCGAATTCACTTTCTATAATGGTCAATTCCAAAAAAGGCTTTTAAGGGTATATCCTGACGGCACATTGGATGGAAGCTTTGATGCTCTTTTCCTTGATATCAGAAAGATAAGAGCAGTTACAATCCATGAAAATAAAATATATGTTGCCGGATCTTTGGGAGAACCCGGTATAGAACTTTCCAATCAAATCAATCGGACTAATTTAGATGGAAAACCAGATAAAGATTTTAATTGTGGTGAAGAGTTTTTATTTATTAGTTCTTTAAAAGTCAAATCCGATGGTAAAATATTAGTTGCAGGAAGACAGAATTTTTGGGAAGAAGAATCGCTAGGTTTGATCCAGTTGAATCCCAATGGCCTAAAAGATAAAAATTTTGCCAACAATAATCCTAAACCTCCTTTTAACATGTATATCATTGATAAAATTATAGTCGATCAAAATGGAAAGATTCTGCTTGTATCAAATCTCACAGAAGAAGTTAGCTCAAATTTCACCAGACTCAACTCCGACGGCAGCCTGGACACCACTTTTAACATTGGAGGAGGTTTCGACAATTATATCTCAACACTTGCTATCCAGGATGACGGCAACATCATCGTCGGAGGTGGTTTCACCTCATACAACGGCGTCGGTCGCAACAGGATCGCACGATTGCATGGAAGTACCGGGGTACTGATCCCGGAAACAAACCCGGATCAAACCATCCTTTGTTATCCCAATCCAACCACCGGCAAGGTGAATATAAAACTGAATAAACACTACCCGGATCTCAGCCTTGCCTTAATGGATCTATTTGGCAGAACCATCCTACAAAAACATTTTACAGATACCCAAAACATTGAACTGGAACTCAGTTCACAACCGGGTCTTTACTTTGTGACCTTAAATTCAGCTGATGGATGGAGCAAAACGATACCGGTAGTGAAGAAATAAGAAAAGTTTGGTGCGAAAGCGCTGTTTCGTTCGTTATTTACATGGATTACTGATAATGAAAACGGTATAATGTTTTATCTGATCAGTGAAGCCGATAAAAAACAACTTTTGCCCATTGATATTCAAAATACACTCCTATGCAAAAAGCATTATTTTCACTCGTTCTTGTTCTATTGCTCTTTTCAGGCGTATTTGCCCAGGATGGCAGCCTGGATATGACGTTCAATCCGGATGATAAAGGTTTTGGAGATGGTAAAGCATTAAATGGAATAGTCCACTCAATTGCGGTCAATCCGGATGGTAAGATCATTGCAGGAGGCGGTTTTTTTGTGCACAATTCAGTTTTATGCAAGTCCATTGCCAGATTTTTGCCAGATGGCAACCTTGACCCGGATTTTTTGGCTGGTTCCGGCTTTGATGATGAAGTAAAAGTTATCGTCATCCAGCCCGATGGTAAAATAATTGTTGGTGGGCAGTTTACTCATTTCAATGGATACCCGGCGAATCGTTTAGTTCGTTTAAACGATAATGGAACATTGGATGAAACTTTTGTTATCAGAAACGGATTTGATGACAATGTTGAGACTATTGCGATTCAGGCTGACGGAAATATCCTGGTAGGCGGTAATTTTCTTAGTTATCAGTCTGAGCAAGTGGGACGAATGGTACGATTGTATCAGAATGGCGAAATAGATACCACATTTCTTATAGAAAATGGATTTGATGGTTCGGTTTCAAAAATCACTATTCAACATGATAACAAAATCATTGTAGGAGGCATTTTTAAGGTTTTTCAGAACATTCAGAGAGAAGCATTAGTTCGGATATTACCAAATGGAGACCTTGACGAAACATTCAATCCATTGATTTCCTATTTTGGACAAAGCCCGGCAAAAGTTAGTGAAATTGCTTTACAACCAAATAAAAATATCTTAATCATCGGAAATTTTCATTTAGGAGACAATAATCAAACAAAATATATTGCAAGCCTTGATTCCAAAGGTAAATTGAATCCGGAATTTAATTCTGAAATAAATATAAATGGACCGATCAAAGCTGCCTATGTCCAGTCAAATGGTAAAATTCTGATTGGGGGTTCCTTCACCAGAATTAATGAACAGTATAGACCAGGTATAGCAAGGTTGAATGTTGATGGCTCATTGGATGAAAGTTTTCAAACCTTTGGTATTCACATTCATTTACAATTTCATATTGGTGAAATAGTCCAGTTTCCTAACCATGAAAAAATCGTGATTGGTGGGCTCTTTGATTCCAAAACCGATAAAAACCGTTGGCATTTTGCAATATTAAATCCAACAGGATCCATTGATGCAACTTTCAACCCTCAATCAGGATTTGGGGATACTGGTTTTAATGACGCCGTTCACGAAATTGGCATTCAAGATGATGGAAAAATATTGGTCAGTGGTAGTTTTACCAGTTACTTTGGAATGCCTTCAAACAATTTAGTCCGTCTAGCTGAAAACGGAGAATTTGATCCGTCATTTTCCATTGGAACGGGCTTCAATAAGGAAGTTACACTTATAAGAATCCAACCTGATGGGAAAATTCTGGTTGTTGGAGAATTCAATTCATTTAACGGAATCCAAGCCAACAGATTTGTACGTCTGAACACTGACGGCAGCCTTGATGAAAGCTTTAAAATCGGATCCGGATTTGATTCATACATACATGATATTGCAATTCAAGCTGATGAAAAAATCCTTATTGGCGGTAGTTTTAAAAAATATAATGGCCAGAACACTGGAGGACTAGTACGGCTAAATCCTGATGGATCTATTGATAAATCCTTGGAAATATCAGAACTGGTTGTTGAAAATATTACTGCAATATGCCTTCATAATGATTTGATTTACATTGGAGGAGAAATACATACTAAAACTATACCAGAATATGAAAGAAATTTAGTTCGTATCCATTTAGATGGAAAAGTAGATAATAGTTTTTCAAAATATAACAAAATCAGTAGATGTAATGCAATTACTGTTCAATCAGATGGGAAAATTTTAATAGGAGGTAAATATGGATACGTTAATGGAGTAAATACCAAGTCATTGTACCGACTTACCTATGAAGGTTTACTGGATGTTATTTTTAAGGATAATGTAACCGAATTAATAGAACCTTTTGATGAAGTTAAAGAAATCAAAATCATTCGGGAGAATAAAATTTGTATTACAGGCGAATTATCAGGTTTACCTGAAAAATCGTTCGGTCTTCTCAACCCTGACGGCAGCTTAGACACTACTTTTGATCCGGGAACCGGTTTTGATGGAGATGTCTTCACCATTGCTATCCAGGATGACGGCAACATCATCGTCGGAGGTGGTTTCACCTCATACAACGGCGTCGGTCGCAACAGGATCGCACGATTGCATGGAAGTACCGGGGTACTGATCCCGGAAACAAACCCGGATCAAACCATCCTTTGTTATCCCAATCCAACCACCGGCAAGGTGAATATAAAACTGAATAAATACTACCCGGATCTCAGCCTAACCTTGGTGGATCTATTTGGCAGAACCATCCTCCAAAAACAATTTACGAATACCCAAAACATTGAATTGGAACTCAGTTCACAATCGGGTCTTTACTTTGTGACCTTAAATTCAACTGATGGATGGATCAAAACGATACCGGTGGTGAAACAGTGATCTGAGAATATAATTGATCCAGATTTTTCCACATCTGCTTTTGCTGAACCGGGGTAAAATCCGTATTTTACCGGCAAATTACGAAAAATGAAGCCACTTATCTGTTCAGGTATATTGATCATTCTGTATGCAATTCAATCATTTGCTCAAAGCGCTACCACCATTCCACTGGTCACCAACCAAAAAAGCGAATACCAGATTGTCACACCTGACCAACCGTCACCGGAAGAAACGAGAGCGGCAGCATTTTTACAGGAACATGTTTTAAAAATTTCCGGTTGCCGGTTGCCCATCCTTTCAACGGAAAAAGCAGGAGAAAATCCATCCATATTTATCTATAAATCAAAAGAAATTGCTTCAGGTGACGGCTTTCGGGTTTTGACTGACAAACACCATCTTTATATCCTGGGCGGACATGCCAAAGGCTGTATTTACGGAGTTTCTGAATTATTGGAACGCTTCCTGGGCGTCCGTTATTTCAGCCCTGAATTTGTGCACATTCCAACTTCCAAAGATATCATTTTGCCCCCCATCAACCTGTCCGGTTCCTCGCCCAATACCTATCGCAATGTGCACGGGCAATTCAGTATGGATCCTGATTACAGGGATTTTCACCGACTCCATACCATTGATGATGTATTTGCCAAAGGCTATTATGTGCATACTTTCAACAAACTCGTTCCGTGGAAAGAATACTTCAAACCACATCCCGAATACTTCGCATGGATGAATGGCAAACGCATCATCGACCAGCTGTGTCTGTCCAATGAAGAAGTGTTCGACCTCGTTATCCAAAAACTTAAAAAAGAAATGGCGCTCCAACCGGATAAACTGGTCTGGTCTGTCAGCCAGGATGACAATTTTTCTTACTGCCAATGTGAACATTGCAGTAAAATTATCGAAGAAGAAGATAGTCCGGCCGGACCAATTATCCGCTTTGTCAACCGCGTGGCTGAAGTCTTCCCGGATAAAGTGATCTCAACCCTCGCTTACCAGTACAGCCGGAAAGCTCCGAAAGTAACCAAACCCGGGCAAAACGTCCAGGTCATGCTCTGTACCATTGAACTCAACAGAAGTAAACCCATCGTGAGCGATCCCACAAGTGCTTCTTTTCTGACCGATATGGCTGAATGGGGAAAGATCACGGACCACATCTATCTGTGGGATTATACCGTGAATTTTGCACACAGCATCAGCCCGTTTCCCAATTACCACACGCTCCAACCAAATATCCTGCTTTTTACTGAGAATAACATCAGGGAACATTTTCAGCAAACAAACACCGGCAATGCGCATGAGTTTTCTGAATTGAAATCATACATCCTGTCCAAACTGCTCTGGAATCCGGCTGCTGATGTTCAGGAAATCATCCGTGAATTTACCGATGGATATTATGGTCCGGCTGGTCAATGGATCCGTGAATACCTCAACACAATGGAAAATGAAATAATTAAAACCGGTGAGTGGCTGGACATTTACGGACCTCCCAATAATCACCAACTGACTTTCCTCTCGCCGGAAAACATTGATAAATACAATCGTTTTTTTGATGAAGCAGAAAAGGCAGTAGCGGATCAACCTGCGTATTTAATGCATGTACAAACCGCCCGTATGCCTTTGCAATATGCCATGATGGAGATCGGAAAAAGCGACATGTTCGGTCCACGGGGCTGGTACAAACAGGAAAACGGAAAATTTGTGCTGAGGGAAGAGATGTTGCATACACTTGAATCCTTTTATCAGACAGGCATAAAATCTAAGGCAGCCCCAATAAATGAATCCGGTCTGACGATTGAAGCATACTATAATGCGACCAAAAGATTCATCGATGTACAGGTTGAAGGCAATCAGGCATTCCGCAAAAAAGTAAACGCTGATCCAATGCCTGCTTCCAAATACAGCAATGGCGATCCGGAACTGCTGACCAATGGTGTTCGGGGTGCAAATGACTACAAAGTGCATTGGCTCGGATGGGAGGCAAAGGATTTCACCCTTTTGCTGGACCTGGAGAAAGATGTTCAGGCTAACTCGATAGAGATCAGCACCTTGTACGATCCGAAAAGTTGGATACTGCATCCATTGGCTGTGAGTTGTTACCTGTCCGTTAATGGTCAGGACTTTACTTTTGCAGGCAAAATTGCGGTTGACGGAGATCAGAGAAAAGAAGAAGTCAACCGCATTTTCAGTTTTACTCCGGATGGAAAACCATTCAGATTTGTTAAATTTGTTGTTACCGGCACAAAAACACTATTCGACTGGCATCCGTCTGCCGGAGGCGGTTCATGGGTATTTGTGGATGAGATTGTGGTGAGATAATTACGGATTCGAAAATTCGAAAATTCGAAGATTTGAGTCCCGACGATGAATATCGGGATCTGCGAGATTCAAAATTTGCAGATGCATGAAAAAGAACAACTCAACAAATAAACAAATAAACAATTCAACAAATAAACAAATAAACAACTTTTTCAAGTGAATTACATTGACAAAAAAATAGCGCTAATTTTCCTGACCAGTATTTTATTTGCCAAATTTTCTTTTGCTCAGCCTTATAAAAACCCGGAATTGCCGGTGAAAGAAAGAGTATCTGATCTGTTGAACCGGATGACACCCGAAGAAAAATTCTGGCAACTGTTCATGATCCCGGGAAACCCTGGAGAAGACAGGGAAAAATTTCATCATGGTATTTTCGGTTTTCAGGTCAATACACTCGGTCAAGGTGCTGAAGCTGCACAGCAATTGCTGAAATATGCACCCGGGGAGAATGCTTCCAAAACTGCAGAAAAGATCAATGAAATGCAAAGATGGTTCATCGAAAAGAGCCGTCTTGGCATTCCCATCATTCCTTTTGATGAGGCCTTGCATGGTCTGGTACGGGATGGGGCAACGGTTTTTCCGCAGGCGATCGGGTTAGCTGCAAGCTTTGATACTGCTTTAATGCATGATGTTGGCCAAGCCATTGCCCAGGAATGCAAATCCCGCGGTATCAGGCAGATCCTTTCTCCGGTGGTCAATATAGTCAGTGATGTTAGATGGGGTCGCACAGAAGAAACCTATGGTGAAGACCCGTTTCTCGCTGCGCAAATGGGCATCGCTTTTGTCTCTGCTTTTGAAAAAAATGGCGTGATCACCACCCCTAAGCACTATGTTGCCAACGTGGGTGACGGAGGTCGTGACAGTTACCCGATCCACTGGAACGAACGTTTGCTGCGTGAGGTATATCTCCCTCCTTTTGAAGCGTGTTTTCTGCAAGGCGGTTCGAGGTCAGTAATGACTGCTTACAATTCCTATGACGGAACACCCTGCACGGCCAGCAGTTTCTTGCTCAATGAAATCCTCAAAAAAGAATGGAACTTTGACGGATTTGTCATTTCTGATGCGGGCGGAACCGGAGGAGCCAATGTGCTTCACATGACTGCCAAAGATTATGAAGATGCTTCAGAAAAATCGATTGAAGCTGGTCTGGATGTGATTTTTCAGACCAGTTATGATCATTATACCTTATTCCAGGCTCCATTTCTGGATGGGCGTATCGATCCTGAAAAAATTGATGATGCGGTGGCGCGTGTTCTCAAAGTAAAATTTGAACTCGGTCTATTTGATGATCCGTATGTCGATCCTGAACAGGCAAGTTATTGGAATGGTCATGAAAGCCATAAAATGCTGAGCAAAAAAGCAGCTTTGGAATCCATAGTTTTACTTAAAAACGATCAGAAAATCCTTCCTGTTTCTAAAAAAACGAAAAAAATTGCCGTGATCGGACCTGACGCAGCCGAAGCAAGATTAGGCGGCTACAGTGGTCCCGGTAACAATCCGGTCAGTATCCTGGAAGGTATCAGGGAAATTGCCGGTGAGAATTGCCGGATAGAATTTGAAAAAGGCTGCGACCAGCATGCCAAAGAATATTTGGTGATCCCTTCCACTGCTTTTTCTCATATTTCTGATGGCAAAAAACAAACTGGTCTGAATGGTGAGTACTTCAGTAATATTTCGTTTGAGGGACAACCGGCTTTTATCCGGATCGATGAAAAAATCGATTTCCGCTGGACTTTGTTTTCTCCTGATCCTGAAAAACTGGGCAGTAACTTTTACAGTGTCAGATGGGCAGGCCTACTCACTGCTCCTGAATCCGGAACGTATAAGATCGGTGTCGACGGAAGTGACGGATATCGTATTTATCTGGATGATCAATTGATCCTGGATAATTGGGTCAAAAAAAGCAAATCTATCAAAACTGTTGATTTTACTTTTCAAAAAAACAGGATCTATGATTTGCGAATTGAATTTTTTGAACCCGTAGATAATGCATGGTTTAGTCTGGTCTGGAATATGGGGGTAGAAAATGAAGATATTTCTATCCAAAAGGCAGTAGACCTGGCGAAAAAGAGCGATGTAGCTATAATCGCTGTCGGAATTGTAGAAGGTGAATTCCAGGACAGGGCTAAATTGAGTTTGCCTGGCGGGCAGGAAGAACTGATCAGGCGTGTTGCAGCCACCGGAACGCCTGTTGTGGTGATCCTGACAGGTGGCAGTGCTGTTAACATGACCGAATGGATGGATGATGCAGCCGCTATCATTATGGCATGGTATCCGGGAGAATCGGGTGGCCATGCAGTTGCTGAAGTTATTTTTGGTGTTTATAATCCAGCAGGACGATTGCCAATAAGTTGGCCGGTGCATGAAGGACAATTGCCTTTGGTATATAATCACAAACCCACCGGGAGAGGCGATGATTATGTCAATCTGACAGGAAAACCATTATTCCCGTTTGGTTACGGCTTGAGTTACACCAATTTTGAATATACAGACATCCGTTTGGAGAAAGATATTATATTGCCGGGTGAGCATACTTCAGTCAGCATCAAAGTCCGAAACAAGGGAACCATTCCCGGAGATGAGGTCATCCAGATGTATATCCGTGACGAACTGGCATCTGTTGCCCGACCGGTGATGGAGTTAAAAGCATTTGAGAGAATTAACTTGTTGCCGGGAGAAAGCAAGCTGGTAAGCTTTAAAATTGACAAAGAAATGCTATCCATGCTGGATCAGGATCTTGAAAAAATCGTCGAACCCGGTGATTTCAGGATCATGATCGGTGCGTCTTCGGCGGATATAAGGCAAAAAGTTTTGCTGACTGTCAGCGAGTGAACTGTAATCATTGATCTGTGATCTGTGATTTGTGATTTTTTATTGATATGCATCTGGTTATGGAATATAGAAATGTTTACTTCCTCAAATTTCATTATTCATGCGAATCAAGGGCATACCCCATTTTCCGTTTTTTGTTTACTGTAATTTTGATCAATATAATACACTTTTTACGCTTTGCCAGAGAAAGACTTTTTGATTGAAAAATTCCTGTCGGGTAAGATTGTCCGAAGGACATAAACCTTAATAGCCCCGGGTAAAGCTCAGAGTATGGATTGTTTTGAATTTACAACCCCAAAGCGGGTTGAATGATTATGATCGACATTTTCGACCCTTGATTCGCATATAATTTAAAGATTACGAATGTAATTGTTGGGCTTTATGATATAACCATTATTATCGAAATTAATAATTTAGCTTTGTGGAGAAATTGAATTTCTGAAAAACACATCGGATATTGATATTTTTAAGAAAATTAGCCAAAAATGAAATCAATATTTCCAATACTTATATTCTGGGTGATTATTCACCCGGCATATTCCCAAAAGCAGGTAAAATACTGGCATTTAAATGAAACCGGCGGTATCAGCCGAACCATCGGTAAGGGTGAAACCTTTCATGATCATATTGAAATGAGTGGCAAATTCATTTCGGCAGTGATCAGATATGGCGTTCATCCGGATGGCTCATTTCGCCTCAGCCGTGAACTGGTCTGGCCAATGCTCCGTACCATTCCCAATGACACCCACGCAAGCCTGATCAGAACCCACAATCTCGATCCGGTCAGCCTGGTCTGCATCAATGGCTGGGGCGTCAGAAATGAGCTGGTCAAAGAAATTCAACTTGAAGGCATGGTAACCGTCAATAGTTTGCTGGACAACGATATTGCCCTGGAAAGAACGCTTTTTCCTTCAACAGATAAGCCAATTTTCTGTGAAAAATATGTGATTACCAATCATCGCAACAAGGATATTGTACTGGACATTCCGGAAATCCGCAACAGCATAAAAACGCTTGCTGAACAAGGAGTGAACGGCACTTATATCATTGAAACAAATTCTTTCCGAAATGGTAGTTTTCTGCTTAAGCCTGGTGAAAAACACGAATTTTATTTGGTATTCTCTGCCCGACAATTGAATGAACAAACTAATATTCCGGATTTGGATCAGGAATTTGATCTTCGATTGGCCTTTCTGAAATCCATAAAGCAACATCTGGTGCTGGAAACACCTGATCCTGTGCTCAATCAAATGTTTTATTTTGCCAAAATCCGGGCAGCCGAAAGCATTTTTCATACCGCAGGCGGTCCCTTGCACGGTCCCGGAGGACTCAGATATTATGCAGCCATTTGGGCAAACGATCAGGCTGAATATATCAATCCGTTGTTCCCATATCTTGGTTATGGTTACGGGAATGTATCCGCCATCAACGCTTTCAGGCATTTCGCCCGATTCATGAATCCCGATTATAAACCCATTCCAAGTTCGATCATCGCTGAAGGTCTGGATGTCTGGAATGGCGCCGGAGACCGCGGTGATGCAGCCATGATCGCCTATGGAGCATCGAGGTTTGCCTTATCTTTTGGAAATAAAGAGGTGGCAAAGGAATTGTGGCCTTTGATAGAATGGACGCTGGAATATTGCCGTCGTCAAATCAACGAACAGGGTGTAGTCCATTCAGACACCGATGAACTGGAGGGACGCTTTCCATCCGGTGATGCCAATCTCGTGACATCTGTTTTGTATTATGATGCACTGATCTCTGCAGGATATCTTGGCGCTGACATAGGCATTCCATCCAAAAATGTGAAATCCTATAAAAATCAGGCAAAAGTATTGAGAAAAAATATTGAGAATTTCTTTGGGAACCAGGTTATGGGCTATGAAACTTACCGTTATTTTGAAGGCAACGATGTTTTGCGATCCTGGATCTGTATTCCATTGACCGTCGGCATTTTCGACCGAAAAAACGGAACCATAGATGCGCTGTTCTCACCCGAACTCTGGACTGCTGACGGACTGGCGACGCAATCGGGTGACAAAACTTTCTGGGATCGTGCAACTTTGTATGGATTGAGAGGTGTTTTTGCCGCAGGAGAAACTGAAAAAGGGCTCAATTATTTGAAATATTATTCAGAGAGGAGGTTGTTGGGTGAACATGTTCCGTATGCGGTGGAAGCTTTTCCTGAAGGCAACCAACGGCATCTTTCTGCCGAAAGCGGGCTTTATTGCCGGATATTTACCGAAGGTCTTTTTGGTATCAGGCCGGTTTCACTGCAAAGTTTTGAGTTATCCCCAAAATTGCCAGCTGAGTGGGATGAAATGAGTCTGAAAAACGTTCACGGATATGGACAGGTGTATGATATTCTGGTAAAAAGGGAACAGGAAAAACTGAGGATCAGGGTAACTGCCGGTGAAAAGATCATTTTGGAAAAATTAGTTGGTCTGAGCCAAAGTGTCGAGGTAGATTTTCAAAATTAATGGATTATTGGTTTTGAAGTTATCATTTTGGATATCATGATCATTTAATTCTGGTATTCAGATGTAATGGATAATTAAGGATTTATTCTTTGATCAGGGGAATAAGATCAAAAGATCCTTAGGGACACTGCTTCGATCATCGATTTTTTTTATTTTTGGCAAATCAAAAAAATCTGATCAGCATGTTCCATCACTTTAAAAATATATCCTGGGTCCTGGTAATACTGCTTGTATTTTTTTCAGGCCAAACTTTTTCTCAAAACCTCCATGATGTTCCTGAAAAATATAAAACCTTTGTCTCTCAGGCTCTGAAAAAAGCAGGAAATAATGAAAAAGAACTGTCCAAAGCTATTGAACTTGCGTCTTATGAAGAAATAGAATCCGTCTGTTACCTGATCTCCTTCATGCCGGAAAGAGACTTGCAGGCACTGAGTGCTGAATTTATTCTTGAGAATGTCAGGCTGGCTCAAAAAGCCCGAAAAGAATTTTCCTGGTGTGCAGCCTTACCGGATTCCATATTCCTCAATGAAGTGTTACCTTACGCATCACTCAATGAAACTCGGGAAAACTGGAGAGCAAATTTTCTGGAGACTTTTGGTCCATTAGTTAAAAGATGTGATAACATCTATGCAGCCATCGATTCCATCAACCGGAATATCCTCAAGATTACCGGTGTGGAATACAATACCCAGCGGGAAAAAGCGGATCAAAGCCCGCTTGAATCCATGAAGTCAGGCATGGCTTCCTGTACAGGGCTATCTATTTTGTTGACTGCCGCATTCCGATCTGTCGGGATTCCCTCGAGGATCGCCGGTACACCCATGTGGACCAATATGCGCGGCAATCACAACTGGTGCGAAGTCTGGATAGATGGCCAATGGTATTTTACGGAATATTACCCTGACAGGCTTAATTTCAGTTGGTTCCTTGAAGATGCCGGGAGGGCGGACAGGAATAATCCGATTCACTGGATCTATGCGTCTTCCTTCAAGCCTACCGGACTCGCCTTTCCTTTGGTTTGGGATGAAAGCATACAATATGTTCATGGGCACAATGTCACCGACAGATACATCGATCTGTATCTTGCAGATGATGACTTAAAAGCAATCAGCGACGCAGACTACATCCTCAATGTGGTTGTATTTCAGACAGAAAATGCGGTCAAAAGCAAGGATCGCGTCATTGCCCGGGTGGAAGTACTTGACGGTGCGGAAGTTATAGATTTCGGTTACACTCCAGGACCGGATGATGATTTCAACCGGTATCTTAAATTCACTTTGAAAAGGGATAAAAAATATGAAATCGCACTTACTTTACCTGGAGGAAGTCAGAAAAAGTTTATTCAGCAGTCTGCTGATCACAGGAACCATATCCTGAAACTGTGGCTGGAATAGGAATCTGTGTTCTTTTTCTTATGGAGGGTCACTTCTTTCCCATAAAAATCAAATGCTTGTTTTTGATCCAACATGCTCAAAATACATCCAAAACGCAAAATCAGGCTTATTTTTGCGTATGAATACGCAATTTTAGGCCTATTTTTGTGTATTGATACGCAATTTTGGGATTATATTTGCGTATTACAATACAATAAAACTAAAAAATGATAGAGCGAACAATTGAAGGATCAATTATCCGGGACATAGAAGGAAACAAGGCAATCCTGTTGTTTGGCGCCCGACAGACAGGGAAAACCACCTTGTTGAAAAAACTTTTTCATGGCAAGGAGAATGTACTGTGGTTGAATGGCGACAATCAGGACACGCATACTTTGCTTGACGACATTACTTATCCGAGATTTAAAACACTTTTCGGCAGATACCGCACGATTGTAATAGACGAAGCCCAGCAGATTAAAAATATCGGGTTGATCATAAAAATATTTACTGATCAGATCCCTGAAATTAAAATCATTGCAACCGGTTCATCTGCATTTGATCTTGCCAATAAAACATCCGAACCACTGACAGGCAGAAAAAAAGAACATTATCTTTTTCCGCTCTCATTTTCTGAAATGTGTCAGCATCACCATTTTCTGGAAGAATACCGACTGCTTGAACACAGGTTGATATATGGCTATTATCCTGAAGTGGTCAATAATCCAGGACTTGAAAAAGATATTCTAAAAAGCTTGACAGACAGCTACTTATATAAAGACTTACTCATATGGGGAAACTTAAGGCATTCTGACATGCTCATAAAACTGCTACAATTATTAGCGCTGCAAATTGGCAATGAAGTATCGTATAATGAGCTCGCTCAAAATCTTGGGATTGACAGGGGAACCGTCGAAAGATATATTGACCTCCTGGAAAAAACCTATGTGATATTCAGGCTCTCTTCGTTCAGCCGAAATCAGCGAAATGAAATAAAAAAATCCAGAAAAATTTACTTCGTTGATAATGGTATCCGGAATGCATTGATCGCCAATTTTGCAACTTTTCCTTTGAGAAATGATATAGGTGCATTATGGGAAAATTTTCTTATATCTGAGCGTAGGAAATTTTTGTTCTATAAGAATATTTGGGCAAACAGCTACTTTTGGAGAACAACCAACCAGGTAGAAATTGATTATATCGAAGAAATGGATGGATTTTTACAAGCTTATGAATTCAAATGGAGTAAAAAAAAGGAAAAGAAGACTAAAGTTCCTTCAAGCTTTTCAGCAAGTTATCCTAATCATACATTTAAATTAATCACTCCGACTAATCTGGAAGCTTTTATCTTATAGCACCAAAAAGAACTAATCTTTGCGGTGATACGTCACCGTCTTCAATTCATTCCATGCTCCCCTTGTAAAATCCGGGATTTTAACCGGCATACCCTGGTTTTTAACGCTGATCTGGGATAATTCGATCACGGAAGACCATTCAGCTGCATCATACACATCCTGGTCGAGGGGCAAACCGTGATGCAGACAGTAGATCAACCTGTAATCCATGATAAAATCCATGCCACCATGTCCGCCTACCTGTTTCGCCTTGTTACCCACTTCTTTTACGATCGGATGTTCATATTGCTTCAGAATTGCGGTAAGAGCAGAATCTGAAAGGTAACTATGGCCATTCGGTTCGAGTGTTATGCCCATTTTCGGCCATTTCTGGGCGAAACCTTTGGTTCCGCTCAACATGTGTATCCGGCTGTAAGGTCTGGGATTGGTCACATTGTGCTGGATTTTTATGGTTTTCCCACGAGCTGTTTTAATAAGGGTGGTATTCATGTCTCCTTTTTTGTAGTCTCTTTTGGCATAATCCGAATCTTCACCAAACTTTTCTTTGGCAAATTCGGTCAGCCCGAACTGATTACTCGACACAGAAACCAGGTACTCCATCCGGTCGCCACGATGTATATTCAGTGCATGAGCGATCGGCCCGAGACCGTGCATCGGATACAGTGCACCGTCTTTTTCCTGGTTGTGCTTGAGGCGCCACATATTCCAGTAATGCAATGGTTCACCTTTCTCTGCGAACAGATATTCACGAAGGTCATGGATGTATGCACCTTCTGCATGAACGATCTCCCCGAACAAACCTTGCTGCGCCATATTCAGGGTAGCCATTTCAAAAAAGTCATAGTTACAGTTTTCCAGCATCATCATGTGGCGCCTGGTTTTTTCTGAGGTATTTACCAGTTGCCAGCATTCTTCCAGGGTCAGGGCGCCCGGGATTTCCGTGGCAACGTGCTTCCCATGTTCCATCGCATACACTGCGATAGGAGTATGCAGATCCCAATGGGTACATACATAAACCAGGTCCACATCATCGCGCTGGCATATTTTTTTCCAGTCATCCGGTTGGGTGTAGCCATCCGGTTCGGGTCTGCCCCTTTCCCTGAGCGTAGCTTTAGCTTCTTCCACATTTTCAGGTACCACATCTGCGATCGCAACGATCTGCGCTTCATCGATAAAGCTCAGGCTGTATACAGATCCCTGACCTCTCATCCCAAGTCCGATCACTGCAACACGGACCACTTCAAGCGGCTCTGCTCTGAGTTGTAACACATGTTTTTGTCCGGCAGGTCTGGGTGGTGTGCCAAAGACATCCACTGCGGTGAAAAGTGAATCAGCAGGTTGTTTTGCGGTCTGACAGGCATTAAAGCAGCATCCTACTACCAATATGGCAATCCAGAATGAGATTATAAAAGGAAGATTTTTCATTCGTTATGATGTTTGAGTTGTTACTTTGTCAAGATTCGAAGATTTGAAAATTCGAAGATTCGAAGATTAGAACATCAGATATCAGGTAATCAGAAATTGTTTTTTGTTCCTTTTTGCAACCGTTCGCCGTTGCTGGTCTTTTCACCTGCAACTACAATTGTCGAATTTTCAAATCTTCCAATCTTCCAATCTTCCAATTTTAGAATCCCCAAAAATAAGTGAATCTTACCGGATTAACAAGACGATGGCCTATTGAGTAGATACAAATTATTTGCGCTCATTTGAGTAAACCATTTGTGCCATTTGTGGACCAAAAATCTGTGGAAATCTGTGTCCAAATCTGTGGAAATCTGTGGATAAAATCCGAAAATAATTCCAAACATTTCAATTAAACCCATTCATACAGCCCTCTACTATTTATGGACAGAAGCATTATTGTTTCAGTGATTTAATCTCTTTGGGAAGACCTGCTTTTTTTATTAGTTTTTTAGCACGCTCGGTTTTAACTGGAAAGTTGTCTTTAGCTGCTTTCTTGTTCAAAGTGAGCTTTTCTTGCTCTGTTGATTTTTCTATTACCTGATAAAGCATTTTATTGGTTTTTACTTATGATAAATGCAATATAGTTGGAATTATGATTAAAACGTTCCCATTCTCGATTTTGTTCCTTCAAACCAAAAATAGTAAAATTTTCACTCCAAATGTCAAGATATTTGTAAATCATGCGAATCAAGGGTTGAAAAA
>DDTL01000082.1 GCA_002344345.1 Saprospiraceae bacterium UBA2365 | reverse complement strand
TTTGGTGACCATTTTGAATTGTAGAAAAAGGGATGTAACACTGTTCCACCTAACCTGGACGAGCCAGAACCAAAGAGGAAAATGATTTTGAACCTCGTTGGATATATATCCTACGGGGTAAATATTCTGTGTAGCATTAATTTTTCATCAACTTTCTTAAAAGTTCATCCAGAAAATGCACGAATTCAATTTTTAAGACACTAAATATTACTCAGCATTACTGACTGTTTCGCTGTTTTTTTTGTACTCAAATGAACTTTGAACCGGGCATGGTTCCTTTCCTGCGATATCTCCAAAAATGATAATTGCTGAACTTGTCCTCACAAATCAATAAAGAATGGGTTCTGTGATTAAGTTCCAACGGGATCATGGTCATTTTATTCCTTTGCTATATATAATTGTGGATATGCCGAAAATGCTTATTTTTGTGAGCATGACGAGATTATGTATTTATGTTTCATGAATAGTTGTTTAAATGGGTGAATAACCCTTTGTTTATCAGTTAATAATAAGCATTAATGGCTGTCCGATAAGTTATGTTTTATAAGTGTTTGAATAACAGATTAATATGAATATTATAAAACGTAATGCAAAAATTACCCAATTGAGGTATCATCAACTATGAAGCACATTATGTATTTTTGTTCATGCATTCAGTGAGAGCTGTGTGCGTTTTGATAAAGACGAAAACTACATTGCAGGCATTGTGCCTGTTTTAAAGACGAAGCAATTTATATTTTTTTTAAGGTAAAGTATTGAGGCTCAGTTCAATATTTTTATCATTTTGAAATTGATGTCGTGAAATTTAATTTTTTTCATGGCATTGATTATGATCGGAATCTGGAAAGACGAAATGGTATTTCAGGGTGCGAAGGCATGTTGGGATGTCATGATTTAAATAAAACAATTTAATTTAATAACCAAAACTCAATCTCATGAAAGAAATGAATTTGAATTTTTTTGGCCTAAAAGCTAAAATAGTCTTACCACTATTGCTGTTTTTTGGCCTTTTCATGTTTGGGGCTAACTCTGTTGCTGCTCAAGGCTACAAATCACAGAGCCAAGCTCAGACCATTGTAAAGAACGAGTTGTTTATTGTACAGAACCTTGGAGGTAATGAAGTACAGGTAAACAACAATACTACACTGGTTGCCAAATATCAATATCTGAACTATCTCAACCAAGCGTTGATCAGTCCTAATGTTGAAGTGGCAGTCAATGAGACTTACCAAAAAATGATTATTAAGTATCCTACCGGACAAATGCGTCTGGCTATGGATCTGGTACATCAGGATATGGTGCAAAAGTTGAAAAACAACTAACCAAATCATAAGCTTATTTCATAACACAAAAAATGTTAAAAATGAATAAAATATTTAATACTTTATTGATATTATTTATTGGTTTGGCAGTGAGTTTCAACCTTGATGCACAAACTGTAAATTATAGACTTTCCATGACGGATAGTTTTGGCGATGGTTGGGACAGCCAGTATGGTTACACTTCCTATCTGAGAATTTATAGGAATGGTTCCCTGATCGTTGAATCCACAGGACCTAATGGTAATGCAGGGCCTTTGACAGTTGATTTTACGGCACAGGATGGTGATGCCATGTTGATGACTTACCAGGATGGTATTTACGACGGTGAGCATAACTGGGATTTGACCGACATGAATACAGGATTATCGCTGGGTTCATGGAATGGTGGTGCTTATGATGATGGCAACTACCTTCCTATGAATGTTTTTGCCTGGACTGCAGACTATGTAGTGATCATAGGTTGTCAGTATACTTTCAGACTGACTGACACTTTTGGTGACGGTTGGAATGGTAACAGACTGAGAATCATCAACGGTGCCATCAATACTACTTTGACTTTGCCTAGTGGTAGTGAAGGTATTTACAACCTTACTTTGATTGATGCTACTACTGCTTCTGTTACTTTCGAAGCAGTTGGTTCATATACTTATGAGCCTGGTTATCAGATTTTTGACGCTTTTGGTAACATGATCGTTAACAGACCGGCTCCTGTAACCAACGGTACTCAAAACGTATTTACAGTGAACTGTCCTCAGCCTTGCGGTGTGGAACTGGTAACTGCAATTCCTACCAATTTCGTATTGGATCCGGGATTGTGCGAAGCTTTGATCGGATTTGATCTTCAAACTACCGGTGACTGCCGCGCAGCTGTTGACCTGGTTGTTAATGGATTCGTAGATCATTTTGCCATTGCCAATGCACCTTTCACTCAAAACAATGACTGTGGTGCGATCACTGGTGATGCCAATACCATCGTAATGGAATCTCTTGACCCATCAGCTTATGGTTTTGGTGGCGCTAATACCTGTACTTTCTTCGGAACGATCCTTATGTGGCAAGCTCCTGGTGATGCTGAAATTTCTTTTGATTATAGCATTGTGAATGAAGGTGGTGCTGACTATTTCGGATATAGCATTGGAACCAACTGGGCTTCTACTGTAGCTTCTATTCCTAACTTGCAGACTTTAACAACTGAAGTTGGTTTCGCTACTGGTGATGCCGGTACTGTTACAGTTAACGTTGCTGCAGGTGATTATTTTGCATTGATCGCTTATGATGATAGTTATTTCACAACAGGCGCTGACGCAGGTGCAATTTATGCTACAGTTTCTAATTTCTCTGCTGCATGGACTCAAATAGACTATGTACCAAGAGGAACTGTATTCCCGGTTGTTATCAATGTTCCTATCGGACAAGATCAGGATATTGAATATTGTACTGATATGTTTATTGAAGAAGATAATGTATGCTATACATTTGAAGGAATTGACGTAACTGAATATCCTTATGCTGTTACAACAATCGCTTGTAATGACAATGTTCAGATTTCTTTGGATCAGGATTGTCGTGCTGAAGTTAATGCTGACATGATCCTTGAAGGTGGACCTTATGGATGTTATGACAATTATACAGTAGTGATAGAAGGTGTAGTAGGTAATGTAGTTACTGCTCCTGGTGAATATGTAGTAGGTGTTTATGATGCAGCTGGAAACAACTGTTGGGGAAGCATCACTGTTTTGGACAAATTGGGACCAGATTTAGTATGTGCAGAAGATATCGAAATCGAATGCTATGAAGCTGTTCCTTATGTTGCTCCTACAGTACTTGACAATTGTAATAACTATGCAGTAACTTATGTTGACTATGTAGTTGCAAATTACTGTGCTCAATTCAGTGAAGTAGTTTACAGAACATGGACTGTTACAGACCGTAACAATGGTATGACGGCAAGCTGTGTACAAACAATTTCTAAGAGAAGAGCTACTTTGGCTAATCTTGGATGGCCTTTGAACTGGGACGGAGTTGTTGGACACAATCCAATGATCGAATGCAGCAATACTTCTTATCCTGTTAACCAATGGGGTAATCCTCATCCTAGCTACACTGGCGGACCTACAGGTATTGGTTGGTCTCCAACCAGTGCAACAGGCGCTTGCGGAACAATTGAAGTATTCTATACTGACAGAGTTTTCGCTTCCGACTGCGGACCTAAGATCCTGAGAGACTGGACTGTTATTGATGACTGCACAGGAACAATCGTAACACGTACTCAGATCATCAGAATTACAGACTCTATTGCTCCTCTGGTTTGTGGACCAGAAGAAGTACTTGCTGAACAAGAATTGATCACAATTTCTACCAATGCATGGTCATGTACTGCTGATTATGTAGTTCCTAAGCCATTGCTTTGTGATAATTGTGATACCAATCCTACCTATACTGTAGAAGCTAGTGCCGGAACAGTTGTTTATGTTCCTGCTACTAAAAAATGGATCGTATTCGGACTTCCTGAAGGAATTCATGGAATTACTTATGTAGCTGTTGACTGGTGTGGAAACGTAAGAGAACATACATTCTATGTACAAGTTCTTGACTTGATTCCTCCTATGGCTGCTTGCGAACAATACAAACAAGTAAGTTTGACATTTGACGGAACTACCAGCGTTGCTAAAGTTTGGGCTCAATCATTCGACAGCGGATCACACGATCATGGCTGCGGACCAGTTTGGTTCAAAGTTTGGAGAAATGACAATGGTTGTATGCCTTTCAACTGTGATAATCAAGCATGTAACCAGCAATGGTTTGATGACTATGTAATTTACTGCTGCGGTGATGCTCAAATTATGACTACATTGAGAGTATTTGACGTTAACCCAGGTCCGGGTCCTATCAATCCTAGCAGAATGTTACCTGGTGGTGACCTGTATGGACATTTCAATGACTGTATGACTACTGTGGATGTTCAGGAAAAAGTTCCTCCATTCCTTGCATGTCAAGATATCACTATTACTTGTGAAGACAACATCCATCCTAACCATACCGGATACCCAACTGCTTTGGCAACTTGCGGAACTCCTCATTTTGACTGGACTGATGATCTGAGCAATTTGAATACTTGTAATATTGGTTATATCACTAGAACATGGGAAGTTGTTAAAGCTGACGGTTCTTCTTATAGCCCAAAAATTACTTGCAAACAAAGAATTAATGTTATCGAAACATTGCCATTTGATCCTTTGACCATCGTATTCCCATATATCAGCCAAGAGCATTGCTTGAAAACTGAGCCTGTTGGTGGTACGCCTACATGGGAAACTAATCCATGTAACATTGTAGACGCTTCTTTGATTAAAGTGGATACTTTCAGATTTGTTGAAGGCGCTTGCTACAAAATTTTGAGAGAATGGGCTGTTGTTGACTGGTGTACTTACAAAGCTAACACTGGTGCAGAGTGGAATCTGGACGAATATCGTTATATTTCCAATAACAGAAGAGCGATCCTCGATCCTGCTAAATTCACAGCTGCTGACAGAGATGGTTACTACAGATTTACTGAAGTAATTATGGTTTATGACAATACTGCTGCTAATATTCACGTAGAAGATGCTTGTATAGGTATCGCTACTTGTGTAACTGCTCCTGAGACTCATAGATTTACTGCTACTTCTTCTGAAGAAGATGAAGATTGCGGTGGTGAATACGAATGGACTTACGTAATTCATGATGTTTGCTGTGGTGCTGTAATTCAGTTCTCTTCAAACAACAATGCTTACAAAGGTGCTAACTTCCAAGGTGGTGTAAGCGGAAGATCTTCTGCTGATAAACTGAAACAGGCTAATGCTGAATTCCTGTTATTGCCTTCATTGGCAGTTGGAGAATACAGAGTAACCTGGACTTTGAGAGATGGTTGCGGTAACGTAAACGAAGAATATCAATACATCACTGTAGCTGACAAGAAAGCTCCGACACCATTTATGGTTCCTGTTTCTACTGCTACTATGACAAATTGCATGGTTGAAATCACTGCAAGATTCTTTGATAAAGGTGCTTGCAATAACAATTGCTTAGCTTCTTATGACAATTGTGCTGACGTATTGTATTTCACATTTACTCCTGTATTGCCTAAGATTGATCCTACATGGACATTGGATGCTTACGGATTGTATTATTTCAATCCTACAACTGGTGCAAAATCTAACAGAGCTGCTTATTTAGCTGGTACTGCACATAGCTGGGATCCTGTTAAAAATACTTCAGGTAAAGTTTTCACTGGACCAACAGGACAAGTAAACGTTGACGTTTATGTTTGGGATAAATTTGCTTTGAATGAAACTTGTGATGATGGAAACTTTGATTTTGCAACTATATTGTTGACTATCAACAGCATTGATGACAACTGTGAAGGTTTCTTGGTTTCTGGTATGATTTCTAACAAAGCAAAAGGTGATGGCATCAACAACGTTGAAGTCAGAGCTGAGCAAAATGGTGAGTCAACTTATGACAATACCATTAATGGTGCATATGATATGAAACTTGGTGGCGGAGTACAAACTGTAACTCCTAGCAAGAGAGATGACTACTCCAATGGAGTTAGTACTTTAGACCTTGTATTGATCCAAAGACATTTACTTGGATTAGGTGCATTGAATGCTGATCAACTTGTAGCTGCTGATGCTAATGCTAACGGCGCTGTAACTGGTGCTGACATCAAGCAATTGAGAGATTTGATCCTCGGTGTATCTACTAGCTTACCAAGCAATGATTCATGGGTATTCACTCCTAAATCATCTGTTATCGATGTTCAGGCTGATGCTACTTTGAATTTCTCTGGTATTAAAGTGGGTGATATCAATGGTGATGCTACTTCTAATTTTGACGGAACTTCTGTTGCTACAAGAAATGCAAACGTTATCAACATGGTTGTTAACGATGCAACTGTAGAAGCTGGAAATGAAGTTGAAGTTAGCTTTACTGCTGAAAACTTCAATAATGTTAGAGGTACTCAAATGACTTTGAATCTGAATGGTTTGAACTTTGCTGGTGTTGTAGCTGGTGAAATGAACGTAACTGCTGAAAACTTCGGTTTGGTAAGAGACGGTATCGTTACATTGAGCTGGAATAATGCTAACGGAGTGAGCGTAGCTGACGGAGCTGTATTGTTCACATTGAAATTGAATGCTACTGCTAATGGTAACTTGAGCAAATTGATGAGTGCTGGTTCACAAGTCACTGCTGCTGAAGCTTACACAACTGACGCATTGAACGTAAATGGACTGAATGTTACATTCAGAGGTGCTGAAGAAGTTGTATTTGAATTGTTCCAAAACGAACCAAACCCATTCGCTGAAAAAACAATGGTTGGTTTCAACTTACCAGAAGCTGGTGAATATACTTTAACTGTATTTGATGTTACAGGAAGAGTTATCAACACTATCAATGGTCAAGGACAAAAAGGATATAACAGCCAAGTACTGAACAGCACTGATCTTAGCGCTGGTGTATTGTACTATCAGTTAGATTCTAACAACTTTACTGCTACTAAGAAAATGATTGTTATTAAATAATCAGGTTTTTAGATAGTATACGATAAAATCGGTTTTTGGGATGGCCTCCTTCTTTTTAAGAGGGGGGCTTTCTCCGTTTTAGGGGTTTAGGTTTTATTTTAGGGGTTGCGTTGGTAAGGTTACTATATCTAGCATGTGAAAATTCTTTCCTGGAATTCCTCAGAGTTTTTTAGCAATGAATTAATACTTGAGGTTAACTGTTGAATTTTTAAACAGCAATCTTAAAAGTAATAAGTAAAAATTTACGTAGTAGGAAAGGTTGGTCAAGGATCAATTTTTCATCAGTTGTATTTGAATTTTCTCTTGTTATAATTAAATACTTTTTGAAAGTGTTTTCCCTCATCTGATCAAGGCAGGATCAAGGCAGAAAATGATTGAAGCCATCCCACTCCCCTACGGGCAGGCTCCTACGGGCAGGCTCCTACGGACAGGCTCCTACGGGCATGCTTATACGGGCTGGCTCCTTCGGACAGAATCATACGGGCAAGCCCCTGCGGGCAGGCTCATACGGGCTGGCCCCGGGCTGCTTTGCTACTGGGTGACTTTCCATACGGCCAAGCTAAGAAAAATGATTAAAGATTGCAGATGTAGTATTTTTATCCTGACAACTTAATTCCTTATTCGAATCAGTTAGATATATATCCTAAAGGGAAAATTTGATATGTGGCCTTATTTTAAAATAAAACTTACTCAAAGTAGTGTAAAAAAATACGCAACTGCAATTTTTAAGACACTATGTTTTTATGGGTAAGCCTGTGGAAAGTTGCTTTTCAGGAAGATAGAACAGAAAAAACTGATTCACAATATCTTAAACGGATAACGTGTAGGTTAGTTTGGGTTGCTATGCGCCAAACCATGGAGAACATGAGCAAAAGCTGCAATTTATTGATGTATTTCTCTTCGCGCTGGCTCATAATGGCAAACTGACGGGCAAGCTTCACGGCTAATCCCCTACGGGCAATCGAAGCAGACCGGTTAACGATTTCAGATCTTGTATTTTATTCCTATATCTAAAATTATTCATCCAGGTTGAACTATTTGGATATATAAGCTTCGGGCTTTGATAGGCTGTATGCCTTTGTTTCTATATCGGATTTCTAAAAAAGATAGTGTTTGAGTCTACTCCGAAAAGTCTTTTCCCCCTAAATCCCTACTGACTTTTTCAGTCAGTACATGCACTGACGTTTTCAGTCTGTACAAGCCTAAAAAGGGACTTATAATTTTTTGAATTTCAATCGTTTTTCTTTAGTCTTGTGCTGACCTTCAGTACTGAGGAAGCAAGCTTATCAGTATCTTTGACGTCAGTAGGTTGGGTAAAAATCGAGTGAAAATCAACAAATTGGACTTTTCGGAGTAGACTCGTGTTTTAAAAATTTGTATTTTCTTTATTTATCATATTTATAGGCCTGGTGAATCGATCAGGATCTACGGTCTAACAAAGTCCTTCTAAAGGACATTTAGACCTATTGGTCACTTTGTGTTTTATCCCTTGAGTCTATATTATATGCAATTTTCAGAGACGTGTGGTAATTTTAGTGATATTTAAACAAAGTAAACTACTTTAAATGGATAGAGCAAGGAAAAGCAATATGGATTCACTTTTTTAGCTATATTTAATAGCCTGGCGAACCCTGGTAAGACAAGCATGTCAAGTATTACAATACCACTTGGCTGGAAAATAAGTTATGTTAAATCGTATAGTATTCCTTAAAACATTCATCCTTACGCATCCAAGAAAAAAATACATTTGTCTTTATGGCAGTTGTATTTTCTATGAATGTATAATCCTGGTTGATCAAGATAATGAAAGTTTAGGAAATGTGTTGATGTCTTTAAATTTCCTCATCGAATCCTTCTTCCAGCCTTACATCTTTAGAACTTTCTGAGGTACCTTTTTGTCCGGATGTTTTATCGTATTCATCGCAGTCAATCACAATTTTCATTCCGTCTTTTGGGGGTGAAAATCTTGCATTTGGATTGTAATTGATCGTTCTGTCGGACTCAAGGCTTTTGATAAAATTGATAAATACAGGTCTGGCCATTACTGATCCCTGGCCCTGTTCGATAGATAAAAATCTTATCCACTGATCTTCGCCTCCGGTCCAGACACCGACTACGACTTCAGGAGTTATGCCCATAAACCATCCGTCCCTGTAATTGTTCGTAGTACCCGTTTTACCGCCTGCCTGAGAAACTAACTGTGCATCAGCTCTTTCACCGGCATGTATTAACATATCTACCATCACATAGTTATAATCTTCTGATAGGACCCTTCTTTGATCCTGAGTGGCCTGATAAATTATTTTGCCGTTTTTATCTTCTATTCTTGTTACGAATATCGGTTCATTATACACACCCTCATTGGCAAATACAGCATAAGCAGCAGTCATATCCATTACACTGATATCCGCTGAACCCAGGCAGATGGAAGGAGAGCGGGGAATTAAGTTTTTGGAAATTCCAAATTTTTCCACCAGATCCCGGACAATATCCACACTTCCCAGTTCCTTCATCAGGTAGACAGAAAGAGAGTTTACTGAGTGTAATAGTCCATCTTTTAAAGAAATATAAGAATGAGTAAATTTACCGGTAGAATTGGATGGGCTCCAGGTCTCCATTAATCCAAAATTACTTTCTCCAGGCGTAATACTGTATTGCTGGTCCAAAATTTTATGACATGGTGAAAATCCCTGGTTGAAGATAGCGGTTGTATAAATAAATGGCTTGAAAGTTGAGCCAACTTGCCGCAGCGATCTGATGTGGTCGTACTTGAAATATTTATAATCGATACCGCCGACCCATGCTTTTATATAACCTTTTTTGGGATCGATTGCCAGAACACCGGTTTGTAATCTGGATCGATGGTATTTGATCGAATCTAAGGGCGTCATCATGACTGTTTTTTCTCCCCCATCGTAATCGAAAACTTTCATATTGACTCTTGTGTTGAAAGTTTTCTTTACTATTGCATTAAGTAATCTTTGTCTTTCTACGATCTGAGGCCAAAAAGAGGATGACAGGATAGATTTATAGAACCTTACCTGGGAATTCGTTGCTATATTATTGTCAATCAAATCATTGAAATAATCTTTATTTTTATTTCCTTTTATTAATCTTTGAATATCAACATCCTGAAGCCTGGAATCCGGGAATTCCATTTGAATGGAGTCGATCAAAGATGACATTATTGTGTTTCTTAATGTAGTGAATCTTTCAGAAGAACGTATTTGTGCATTCAAGGAAGCATTTCTGATCTTAAGCATATCTCCTTCTGCCTCAAAAGTCCATGGATCGCGCCCTGTCCAAAGGCGATCATAAGATGCCTGCAGGTTTCTCATGTGAGCTCTGACAGCTTCTTCAGCTTTAAGTTGGTAGTCCAGGTCTATGGTTGTATAAATTTTTAATCCGTCCACAAAAGGGTTATACATACTGCCATCAGGTTTTCTATATTCCTTTTTTGTCAACAATTCCTGAAGCCATTTTATCAATTCAGCACGGAAATAAGGTGCTGTTCCTGTAAAATGTGTGGCAGGGTTGAATGTTTTTAGTCTGAATTCTGAACTGGTAAGTTTTGCATGAGTATTTTCATCAATAAAACCGTATTTTTTCATTTGACCTAAAACAACGTTTCTTCTTTTGCCGGCATTTGATGGGTTGAGCTTTGGATTGAACATGTATGGATTTTTGAGCATTCCTATCAAAACTGCCGATTCATCGGGTGTCAGGCGAGATTGTGGTTTTCCAAAATAGGTATGTGCCGCTGCTTCAATACCATGAGAATTGTACCAGAAATCAAATTTATTCAGATACATTGCGATTATTTCCTGTTTTGTATATCTTCTTTCAAGTTCAATTGCAAGAACCCATTCCTGGAGTTTTTGATACAATCTAATTATAAAAATGTCGCTTTTTTCAGTGTAAAATAATTTTGCCAATTGCTGAGAGATCGTGCTGGCTCCTCCTTTTTTTCCTAAGTATAGAAAAGCACGCATCGTGCCTCTTAGGTCAATTCCATTATGATTATAGAATCTGATATCCTCCGTGGCGATTAAAGCATTTACCGTATGTTCCGGTATTTGCTCAAATGTTACCCAGGTCCTGTTGTATTTAAAGATCTTGGCAAGTTCTTTCATATTTATGTCATAGGCTGTCGAAGCGTACTCGTATTTGGGATTTTCAAGTTGGGATATATCCGGAAGTTTCGAATAAATAATATAAATGAGAAATAGGCCACCTAAGACCAAAATTGACAGGGCAATTAGCCACATTGAACGAACGTATGAGCTGAAATGATTTGGAACTGTTTTTTTTAAATTGCGAGACATGTTTAAAAATTATTTATTTTCGAAATGAAACTGATATTAATGGATAAAGTAATTTATTTCAGAAGTAATTTCAGGAAATCTGTGTACTCCATGCTACTGCTTTTTCGGAGAAGAGAATTTTGGTTTTAGCCCATGTTTCGTTAAATAAAGCTGAACCCCGGTAATTTTCCAGGACTAATTCATTTTCCCAGGTACTTATTGTAAAAAAGACATTTTCATTTTGTATGTCTCTTAAGAGTATCAGACTTTTACATCCTTGATAGTTTCTTATCAGTTGATTGGAAGTTTCAAAGATTTCCAGGAACTCATTTATTTTTTCCGGTGTAAAATGCATTTTTACAATTCGGTATATCATTTTTAAACCTTTTATAATAATTTTTATTATTTAAATCCAATTATTTAGTTCAGAGGATTGTCTTCATAGAAATCAATCTGGATGATTTCATCCAAAGAGATATTGAAATGCTCGCTAGCGTTGCCAAGATTGATAGCTATTTCGAGATAACCTGCCATATTAAAAAGGCATAATTCATCTCCTATGGCTACTTCGTGGTAGTGATTGTGTATGCTTGTGATCGGGTCTTTATGTCTGAAGAAAACTGCAAAAGGTCTGTTTTTACCTACTTTATCGAATACAGTTTTTTTAACGTTGGTAATCAGGTTACCATATTTATCGATGAAAATTATTGAACCACGGATGGTATCACCCGAAGTTATTGGTCGCAAGGATATGCGACTGATCAGATCTGATGGAGCCATTGAAGAGAAATTGAATTCTTCATGCGAAAACAATTTTTTGGCGCTCATTCCGATATAATTGAAAAACATTTTCTGATCTGAATAAATACCGAGATCGTATACTTCAATTGGAAACTGATCTTCAAAAAGCAATGGTAATATACCGTTGTTCGGAGCTATAAAATAATGCCCGTCAAATATTAGAAGTAATAATTTGGACCTTTGGGAATAGAAAGTATTAATGGCAATAATATGTAATGTGCCAACAGGAAAGTATGCATAGCTGTTACCAATCACATAAGCACCTTCAACTATGTTGAAATTGCCAATATCATTCGAAATGTCTACAATATGAGGTTGCGGATCACACATAGATAATATGGTGCCTTTGAGGGCGCCCAGATTGTAGTTGATATTTCCAAAGTCTGAAGTTATGGTCACAATGGACATAATGCAACGTATTATATGGATGCAAAGTAAGCTAAATATTTTAAATAATTATAATATATGCGAATCAAGGGTTGAAAAAAAGCTCCGAAAATCCTTTATTTTGCCTCAATCCTAAAGGAAGATAAAGGATTTTCTCGCTTTCATCCTTTAGGATCGAGGCAAAAAAGTGAGAAAATCCTGCTTATCTCCAGAATTAACTTTAACCCTTGATTCGCATTAATAAGTGACTTTTAATTTGTTGGTTTTCAATCGTTTTTCTTTAGTCTAGTGCTGATCTTTGACGTTAGTAGATTCGGGCGAAAAACGATTGAAAATCAAC
>DDTL01000089.1 GCA_002344345.1 Saprospiraceae bacterium UBA2365 | reverse complement strand
ACAATAAAGTATTATATTTACACTTTCATAATGGTTTTCTAATCAACTCACTATAAAAGTGTTACTATGTCCGGTTTCCAAAAATTCAAGAGATTTTTATTTAGATATAGCCTGGTGCCTCCACGAAAATGGAGAATGCAGGCTACCATCCTGATGGGCTGTTTTGTTGGGCTTGGTTTCTATACTCTTTATCTCAGTAAGGCTGCCTCATACCTTTCTGATGACCCGAAAGCCTGTATAAACTGTCACATCATGACGCCTCAGTATCTGACCTGGAACCACAGTTCGCACAGGGAAGTTGCTCACTGCAACGATTGTCATGTGCCGCACAACAATATTTTCAACAAGTATTATTTCAAGGCCAAAGATGGACTTTACCATTCGGCTGTTTTTACCCTGAAGGCTGAGCCTGAGGTGATCAGAGCAAGAGCGCCATCCGTAAGGGTGATACAAAGCAATTGCATCCGGTGCCATAAGGATCAGGTTACGGATGCAAAAATGCATGGTTTTGTGGAAGAGCACGAAGCAAACAGGACTGAAAGGCTCTGTTGGGAATGTCATAAAGAAGTGCCGCATGGCAAAGTTAAAAGTCTTTCTTCCGTTGGCTATCAGATTGAAGCGGTTTATGATTTTGATCTGGAAAGCAACCAAATTGTTCCTTCCTGGCTGGAAAAAGCCAAGGGAGCTGAATCTGAAGAAAAATGATCCAAAGAAAAATCAATTGACTTTTTCATTAGCTTAATTAATATTTCAAACTGTAAATAAATAAAATTTGAACATATGAAGAACTGGATACTTTTCATCGTCACAGCGGTCATCGTATTTTTATTGGGTATGCTCACCTATTCCATTATGGGCAGAAAGTCAGAAGCAAAATTTGCTTACAGACCTAAAGTGGAAATAGGTGGAATTGAACCAAGAGATTCCGTTTGGGGACTCAATTTTCCCCGTCAATATCAATCCTATATGCGTACTGAAGATACCACATTCAGAGGCTATTTTACTACAAGCGGACACAAAGACATTCTCAAAGAACAGGCTGATCTGGTCATGTTGTGGGCAGGATATGGTTTTAGCAAAGATTATAACCAACCCAAAGGACATATGCATGCAGTCAATGATGTAAGGAAGACGCTTCGCACCGGCGCTCCGAAAAAAGCGGGCGATGGCCCAATGCCTAGTGCATGCTGGACATGTAAAAGCCCGGATGTTCCAAGAATGATGGATGAATTGACGGTTACAGGTTATTACGGGAAGCAACTTTCTGATCTGGGACATGAGATCATCAATCCAATCGGATGCGCAGATTGCCATGATCCAAAAACCATGAATCTGACCATCACACGTCCGGCATTGGTGGAGGCTTTTACCGCCATGGGAAAAGATATCAAAAAAGCTTCCCACCAGGAAATGCGTTCGCTCGTATGTGCTCAATGCCATGTGGAATACTATTTCAGCAAAAAAGTGCCTGGAAGCGAAGGTGTTCCTTATGTGGTTTTTCCCTGGAAAAAAGGGTTGTCTGTTGATGACATGGAGAAATACTATGATGAAATTGAATTTGAAGATTGGACTCATCCTGTGAGCAAGGCTAAGATGCTCAAAGCCCAGCATCCTGACTGGGAGATCTTCAGCATGGGTGTTCATGCCAAAAGAGGTGTATCCTGTGCAGATTGTCACATGCCTTATAAATCAGAGGGAGGTCAGAAATTTACAGACCATCATATCCAATCTCCGTTGGCCAATGTTGAGAACGCATGTTTTGTCTGTCACCGAGAACAAAAAGAGAAATTGATGGAGGATGTTTTTGAGCGTCAGAAAAAACTCAAGGAAGGCAGTTCAAAATTACAAAGAAGGATCGCCATGGCACATGTGGAAGCAGGAAAAGCATGGGAACTCGGGGCGAATGAGGATGAAATGAAAGAGATATTAAAAGGAATCCGCCATGCTCAATGGAGATGGGATTTTTCAGTGGCTGGTCATGGGAGTGCATTCCATGCTCCCGTTGAAGTTGGCAGGATCATTAGTTCGGGTCTGGAAATCATCGGAGAAACGAGATTGAAACTCGCTCAGGTACTGGCAAAATACAACCACAACAAACCCGTAGCCATGCCAAATTTCGAAAGCAAATCTGACATGCAAAAATATATCGGTTTGGATATGGCAAAAGAACGTGAAGCTAAAGCGAAATTCCTGAATGAAATAGTGCCAATGTGGATTGAACAAGGTAAGGATCGTGAAGCCAAATGGGCTGTAAAAGCAGCTGCTAAATAATTTTAACATAAAAAAAATTGAGTCATGGTTAAATATATTTGTTTCATTATCAGTCTTTTATTCGTTTCCTTTTTGTCTAAGGCACAGTTTACCATCGATGGACAGGTGGTTCAAAGAGGAGAATACCGTCATGGTTTCAGTAAACTCTTCGGTGAAAACGATGATCCGGCAGCTTTCATTGGTCAACGAGCCCGATTGCAGGCAGGATACAAATTGGACGGACTGACCATGCAGGTTTCCGTGCAGGATGTCCGTGTTTGGGGAAACACTACCCAGGCAAAAGCTTCAGATGATTTTCTTTCCGTTCATGAAGCATGGGCTGCCTGGCAGTTCAATGAACATTGGAATATCAAAGCAGGTCGTCAGGAATTGAATTTTGATAATGCGCGGTTTCTTGGCAATCTGGACTGGGCTTTGCAAGCCAGGGCACATGATTTTGCCTTGATGAACTTTGAGAAAAATAAAACAAAGATAAGTTTTGGAGGAGGATACAACCAAAATCAGATGTCTAATACCAAAATTGACTATACCGTAGCAGGACAATATCAGAACGCACAACTTTTCCGCCTGGAGCAGCAGGTTGCGGATTTAAGTTTTTCCCTGTTATTCTGGAATGAAGGACGGCAGAATACTAACCTGACCGATAAACCTGTTTTCTACAGGCAGACATTTGGTATCCCAAATCTTTCATATAAGTTCAAAAACACGATGTTTTCAGCATTTTATTACCAGCAAACCGGTAAAAATCCGGCAGGAAAAGAGGTGAATGCCTTCGATTTGAGTGCAAAAATAGTCCACCATCATATTTTGAATGCTGAAAAAGGTCAAAAACTGGGTGTTGCCGGTGGTTTTGAAATGTTGAGCGGAACAGCGACCAATGAGTCTGAAAAGAGCAGCTCATTTGCTCCTTTGTACGGCACCAATCACGCGCACAACGGTTATATGGACCTGTTCTATGTCGGAAATCATGACAATTCAGTTGGTTTAAATGATTTTTATGCAAAAATGCGCTATGATTTTAATGCAAAGCATTTCATTCAGGCAAATTTCCATTGGTTCGATGCGCAGGCAGGGGTTTTTAATTCAGCAAGTGAAACGCTGGATGCCCATTTGGGAAAAGAGATTGATTTTAGTGCAGGATATATCTTTTCTCCGGCATTTTCCTTACAGGCCGGTTACAGCCATTTTTTACCCGGAGATACTTTCAAACACCTTTCGGGCGGAAGTGATCTGCATAAAACCCAAAACTGGGCATACCTGATGCTGATATTCAGACCCAACAACAAAGCTAAATTTATCGGAGTTTCATTGTAATACCAATCATAATTTTTTGATGTTGAAGTAGATTATGGCCAACTTCCAAAACATGTATTAGCAGGAAAGTTGGCCTTTTTCATTTGTATTATTTCAGTCGTTCATATCAATCACTATATTACTTTCGTATCCATCCAGGTAGTTCATGAATTGATTATGGTTATTGTAAGTTTGATTGATTATTTTGGCATTTAAACTGAAAAATTTGAGCGTTTTAAGTGTAATTGTTCAAAACAGTTATTCGTTTCCGGTTCAATTTTTGGATGGAAGGGATTTATTTGCAGTATTCATTCTCAAGTTTTCCCAAAAGTATAAATCATATATGTAAATATGCATGACGTCCTGATTTTAGCTTAAGCTTCAGGTCTTGAGTCTAAAAATATTTTTCAAGTAAATAAAAGCGGATAATAATGATTTAATCCTAAAAATTGACTAATTTAGCAAGGGGTAAAAATTTCTGAAAGCAGGGATTTTTTCTTTGACAAAACGATTAATATTTGAACAATACATTGTTATTCAGGATAATAAAAATATTTAATTATGCGTATTTCTATTCGTTATACCATTTTGATGCTCTGTTTAAGCCTATATTTTCCGGTTTTAATCAATCTGACTGGCCAAAGTCCGGCTAAAATGAGTTACCAAGCCGTTATACGCAATTCAAATAATCAATTGGTCATCAATAAAACCATTGGGATTCAAGTCAGTATATTACAATATTCTGTGGAAGGTGAGGAAGTTTTTAAGGAAACTTACAATCCCTTACCGCAAAGCAATGCGAATGGCTTGGTCACATTGGAGATCGGTAGTGGTATTTCTGCTAACGGATCCATAGATTTGATCCAATGGGCTGACGGACCATTTTTCCTTAAAACAGAAATAGACCCTGATGGTGCCACTGATTATTCCATTACCAGTGTCATCCAACTTTTGAGTGTTCCTTATGCTTTGCATGCAAAAACAGCAGAAATTCTATCAGGTCCATTGCCTGAAATCGATCCAACTTGGAATGGTGAAGCCAATCCTGAGACAGATATACACAGATTGGGAAATGTGGGAATCGGAACTGCTGAACCGACCCAAAAACTGGATGTAGAGGGTCAAATTCGCTTGAGAGGTGGCAATCCGGGAGAAGGAAAAATGCTCACCAGCGATGAATCTGGAAATGCAAGGTGGGAAATCGGTATCAGGAAATATAAGATCGGTGATTTTGCTTATGGAGGAATTGTTATTTGGGTGGATGAAACCGGCGAACACGGGATAGTTTGTGCTAAAAATGACCAGAGTGCCGGTATACGCTGGTATGCAGGAACCACAGGAAGTACTCAGGCCAAAGGTGATGGTCCCATGGCCGGAAAGCAAAACACGGCCATCATTATTGCTGCCCATATTGCCATTGGAGATGACGGTTCCCTGTATGCCGCCAGGCTTTGCAATGCATTAAAGATTACTGATAACAATGTTTCCTATGGTGATTGGTATCTGCCTTCAGCTGAAGAAATGAGCCTTATGTACACTCACAGATATAAGATCAATGAAACAGCACTGGCAAACGGGGGAACAACATTTTCTCCTTCCTATTACTGGACAAGTACGGAAAGTTATGCGGCTCATGCTTTCTACGTCAGTATGGGCAGTGGCCTGGTGGATACCAACAATAAAGCAATGACGCACCTTGTTCGGGCTGTCAGAGCGTTTTAAGGAATTTAATCTTAAAATAAAAAAAAGCGCAGAGGTTTTTCCTCTGCGCTCCAAATCAAAACATTCTGTTATTTTGGTGAATCCGGCATTATGGTTTATACACCATGACACGCTTCGTGAACGATTGCCGGCCATCATTCATCACAAGCTGGATGATGTAGATCCCATTCTCCAATCGACTCAGGTCTGGTGTTGAATTATTCTTTTCTACAAACATTTCTTTGCCATCCAATCTGAATACCCTGATGAGTGATAAATTGGAATCCGGCACATCAATATACAGCAAACCTGAAGTTGGAATCGGATAAATATTTATTGCTCCAGTTGTGGCTTCAATTGTATTTGTACTTCCCGCATTGATCACAAATGACTGACTTTGAGTACATTCATTGCCATCTACCACTGTGACGGAATATGAACCAGGAGCCAAACCGCTTACGGAACTACCACTACTTCCCGTGGACCAGCTGATCACAAAAGGTTCGGTTCCTCCCTGAACAGACACAATGGCACTTCCGTCGTTGGCACCCGGAACAGTTTCATGCGTAATGTTCACCACTGCTGAAAGCGCTTCGGGTTGTCCGACCATAATATTTTCCAGTATTATAAAACAACCATTTTGTTCGGTGATGGTTACCGAATAGTTACCTGCTGCCAGATTTTCCAAAAGAGGATCTGCGATGGTTTGGCCGGTAGACCATTGAAATACAACTGATCCTGAAGAATTGTCGAGGGTAATGCCAATAATGCCATTGTTTTCGCCAAAGCATTTAACATCCGAAACTTCATAGCTTGCGCTCAGATTGCATCCGCCCTGAGCGATGAAGAAAGTTGCGGAGATTTCACATCCATTCGCATCGGTCAAGGTTACACTATAGCTTCCGGGAGCCAGACCGTTGACAGAATTGCCGGATTGTCCGTTACTCCAGCTAATTTCACCATATGGTGCTGTGCCTCCGGTTGGGTTGACAGTGGCTGAACCATCATTTGCTCCCGCAACACTTTCATTCTGGAAAGTAAGCTGCAGGTCGATTGGTAAGGGTTCAGTCACTGTAAAAGCAGAATCTGCCTGACAACCACTTTCATCTTCTGCTATCATGATATAGTTGCCCGTTTGTAGTCCTGTTATGACCTGCTGGGTGGCGTATTCTGTGCTTGTATTGTTATCTAAATCCGTTAATGTATATGTTTTTTGGCCTGTTCCGCCATTAGCACTGAAAGCTATGCTTGCATCATCAGCGCCGAAGCAACTGATTTCGGTATCCAAAACAACTGATAGAATGAGGTTTTCAGGAACAGTAAACAGGATGTTTCCCGTAGCTGAACATCCATCAGAATTTGTTACAGTCAACATATATTGTCCGGAAGCAGAAATCTGAATATTTTGTGTTGTTTGCCCGGTGGACCAAAGGTATTGTGCCCCCGATTGCTGTGCAGTAATGGTTGCTGAACCAATCCCGTTGCAAAAAGCACTTGAACTGATCTGAATGGCTGCAGAAGGACTTTGAGCACCATCCACAAAATAAAATGCGGTTCCTGAACAGCCATTTTCATCCGTCACTGTAACTGAATAATTGCCTGGCTGATCAATGGTTATAGCCGTAGAAAATTCGCCGGTTGACCATTCATATAGTGTGTAATTCTCAATAGTTGTCAGTTCGATCTGGGACCCTTCACATAACTTTTCAGGTCCGGAAATTTCAGGCAGTGGCGCCTCAAATTGATTGTTGATCGTCCAGTTGTCTGAGGATTCACAACCTTTGTTGTCTGTCACTGTCAGGCTGTAAGTTCCGGACTGGACGTTGACAAGGTTGGGGTTGGAAGACCCGTTGGACCAGGCATATGAATAAGGTGGTGTGCCGCCTTCGACGAGAGAAAATATGGATCCTGTTTCACTATCCGGACAAGTCGGATGTTCGATCGCTTCTTCGATTACTGTCAGTAATTCGGGTTGTGCGATGGAAACGTTGCCATTTACAGCAGTACCCAACGCATCACTAACCGTATAACTATGACTTCCTTCTCCGAGGTTGGTGGCTGGATTGGTATTTTCTCCATTACTCCAGGAATAGAAATAAGGCGCCTGACCGCCGGTTACATTCAGGGTAGCTGAACCATCATTTGCGCCATAGCACGTGATATCCGTTTTGGAAGCAATGCTGGCCACAAGTTGTGGTACTGCCACAGACAAGGTGCCGCTGGTGCTGGTGGAAACGACATCATCACCACTGTTGCTACCGGTTCCGTTGGCAATGACGGATGCTGCATAAAAGGTGATCACCTGGCCATTGGGTCCTGCCGGAGCTTCCCAGTCCACAGTCCAGGATACGGATGCGCCACCGTTGAAATTGCCGGCAGGATTATGTTCAAAATAAGTACGGTTAGCAGTCGGTGTGATTATAGTATTAGGAGAAGGGTTAGAAAACTCTCCTGCATTATTGTTTGAACTGTTGAGAGCAACCAATTGGAATCCTGCTTTGGAAGGATTTCCATTGTTGCGGGTAGTTGTAACAGTGATGGTGTATGTTTCACCTGCTATGATGCTGGACGGAATTCCTGTAATGGAAACCTGACCCGCATATCCGCCTCCGTTCAGGCTGTGGCAGGCGGCACATGTATTTTCACCTGGAGCGCCGGTGTTTCCGTTAGGAGGATTGGACGAATTGGAGTAAAGGAACAAAGTCAGTCCAATCGCTAATGCTGTGATCATCAAACCGTGTAGTTTTTTCTTCATAGGTACAATTTTGAGTATTTGCTGTTTTAAAAAGTTGATAAAATTGTAAAAACATGGAGGCTTAACACATGAAAGATTTCATTTGTTTAAAATTTCCGAATAAGAAATTAATTTTTGGTGAAAATTTGGTATAATTTAATGTTCAGGATGTATGGAGGTGGTAGTAATAAAGGTTTATACCTGTTTCAGATGTTCAGGTTCCAGGTCTTTGATAAGGATTTTTAGGTGTATCACAAAAGGTAGTGGATAATGTCAGATGATTTCCAAATTGTGAATTGTCTGAAATTCCCTGAAAAAGCTTTAACATTTTTTTTTCATTACTGACCGACAAAAATTACAAGATTTCTCGCTCCGCTCGGACCTGTCCTGACCGCAGCGTCAGGAATGACAAGGCTTACAGCGGTTTTAGGAGGTTAGGGGGTATGCGGCGGCATGCCGCCGCATACCCCCTAATCAAACAACTAACTGTCTGTCATTCCCGATGCTCATCCTATTCGATCGGGACAGGCCCGAACGGAGTGAGGAATCTTGACGCATTATCCAAACCTTTAGAATTTTAGTCGGTCAGTAGTGATTATATTATTGATAATCAATTTTGTAGGTACAAGAAAAGTGGGTGAAAATACAACAAAAGTATCATAAAAACATTCTTGGAACCAATAGATGAAAAAACGGTCTCAGTGATTATCCGGATACCTTATAACATAAAAAAAGGTCACAGGAAAAAACCTAGTGACCCCCATGTTAACCTTAAACCTTTAAATATCCTTCAAAAATATCAATCTTTTTTCTCTTCTGCTTCTGTTTCTTTATCTTCTTTTTCATCATTACGGTCAAGCAGTTCTTCGATTTTGTCTTTAACGCGGTCGACTGTTTCTTCCACTTTATCTTCGATGATGTCAGCGATATCAGAAGCTTTTTCTTTAAAATCCTCCAGCTTATCTTCCATGCCGTCCATCTTGTCTTCCACTTTATCTTTGACCACTTCAGCGACCGCTTTCATGGTGATGAGTGCATCTTCAGCCTGTTCCTTACCTTCTTCGATGAGTTCTTCAGCTTTTTCTGCCAGTTTTTGAAGTATGCCTTTTTTCTCTTTTTTCTCGCTATCAGTTTTTGATTCACTGATCTTCTCGGCAGCTTTTTTCAATTCATCTTCATTTTGTCCAAGTTGTTCGTTCCTGTCACGGATATCTTTGGCAATTTTTTCTTCAGCTTCCTTTTTGGCATGCTCGAATTGTTTTTGCTTTTCTGCCCTGTCGGATTCTGACTTCATTTTTGATTCAAGCATATCTTTGGTTTTCAGCATGTCATCCAGTTTTTCCTGTTTGGATCTCATGCGTTCTTCCACCATGGAAAGCTTCACCTTACGAATTTCCTGCTCGAGTTGTCCGAATGAAAATGAACCACCCTGATCAGGTGTAGCCATTTCTTTTTTATCCCGCTCAATGGATTTTTCCATTTTGTCAATGGCTTCCAGCAAACCATCATATCTTCTTTGCATCCTCGTGATCGGGGATTTTTCAGAAGCTTTGTTGCCGAAACGTTTTTCCTTGACATCTTTAAATACCTTGTCAATCCTGTCCCACAATGCTTTTCTGTGATCACGGCTAAAATCGGTTTCCCTGAATTTTTGCTGAATTTCCTTCAATTCTTCAAAAATAGGATGCAATCCCAGGCCGCCTTTTACCTTTTCCTCGATGTTGTTGAGTATTTCCGTAAACTGTGCAAAGTTCTTTGAAGATTCCTCTTTCAATTCCTTTTCACCACGCTTTTTTAATTCTTTGATCAGTTTAAAAGCCTCATCTGTTTTGACTTTCAGGCTTTCAATATGATTTCTGAACAAACTTTTTTCCCTTATCTGAGCCTGAACTTTATCCCAGAAACCTTTTAACTCTTCCCAGATTTCATTGTCATAATCAGAAAGTCCTTTGAGTTTTTCTTTGATGTCTTCAAGCTCTGAACTGTACATATCATACAGTTTTTTTGAAAGCACTACGAAATGCCATTCTGTTTTGGCTCTGATGATCAGATCCGGTCTTTCTACACTCAAACCGTCCGGCAAAATATCTTCTGACACGGTCAGTAATTTGTCATATTTTTTTGCAGATGGCGGAAAATCAATATCCTTACCTTCACGCCATTCATTGAGCATCAGATTGTAAAAAACTTCTGTCGCATCTTTTTCATCAATCGTGATCGTCCGGACAATATTTTCATTCTCAATCAATTCTATTGCCACAAGAACCTTTTCATCTTTTTCTGTCTTACCCCAAAGTACAATTTTCGTTTTCATGCTTCCCTGTAATTAATCGCTTTTTACTCCTTAGAATTATGTTTCCTTAACTAACAACATAATCCGTACCAAAATTCATTCAGGCTGCGAAAATAAATAAATTAATCCGAAATCAGCCAACTATAAGGTGCTTTATCCAAAATTTCATATAAACATTACGCAAAGTTGGTTCGTAACGCTACAAACCGGTCGGATTTGGTTATGGGCTAAGGTGTATCATTTTGGCATTCAAATTTTAAAAATTGGGGATGATTAACCGATTTGTTTTTTAACAAGAAAAACGCTGGCCGATGAACGAATTTTGAAGATTTTTTTTGAGTTTAACGAATTTTATTTACTTTTGGGTCACTGATTTGGGCTGATTCACCTTATGGAACCAGATACCAAATATTATTTTGTGCTAAATTATTTTTGTCAATGACGATCATGTTGTGATCTGAATTAACTTATGGTGCTATTAATGCAGCATTTGAATGGAATCGAACTTTTTTTTAACCCTGCAAAAGAAAATGAATATGACCAAAAAAACCCTGATCTCAATAATGTTGCTGCTTGTTGGCATACCATTGAGCGGACAGTTTAATGATGATTTTAACCAAATTGTTCCATTGAGTCAAACCGCATGGAAAGGAGATATTCAGGATTTTGTGCTGAATGACTCAGGACAGCTCCAATTGAAAGCGCCTGAAGCCGGAAGTTCACTGATTTACAGGAAAACCAATTTGCCTGACAGCGTGGAATGGAACTTTTTTTTCAGCATGGATTTCAGTCCATCCAATAACAACAAGTTGCGAATTTATCTACAGCTGGATACCCTGGATCTGGCGATGGCTTCCGGATATTTCATTGAGATCGGAGAGAATGGTTCGGAAGACAAAATTAAATTTGCCCGGATAGTCAACGGTACTGCGTTGACCATCGCAGAAGGTACTCCGGGTGTATTTTCTTCCGAGCCGTCTGAAGCGTATATTCGGGTGACGAGAAATGCACAGGGATTGTGGAAAGTGTATTTCAGGAAACTGGAGGAAGCAATTTATGAACTGGATTTTGAGTTGTTCGATTCAACAGTCAAACGTTACTTTGACCAGAATTTTGCAATAGAATGTATTTACACGTCTACCAGAACTTCTCATTTTTTCTTCGATGATATTTCGGTCAGCGAACCGGTTCCGGATCAGAAACCGCCAATACTTCTGGAAGGTAAGCTGCTGTCACATACGTCGTTAGAGCTTGTTTTCGATGAGATATTAGACAAGACCAGTGTATCAAAACCCGAACATTATCAGGTTGAACCGGATTTTCAACAGCCTGTGGAAATCTCATTCAATCCTTTCAGGCCAAACAGAATGACGCTGCATTTTGCCCATCCTTTTATCAATAGTAAGCTCTATACATTATCTGTTCATGGTCTGAGCGATTTGGGCGGTAATACGCTTCCAGAACCGATAAGGTATGGGTTTTATTTTCCTGAAAAACCCGGATACCAGGATATTATCATCAATGAAATTTTGTTTGATCCATACACGGATGGTGAGGATTTTATTGAAATATATAATCCAAGCAGTAAGATCATCCCGCTCAAAGGCTTGATCATCAAAAACAGTATGAGCACTTCTTTGCCCCAAAAGATCAGTCAGGAATATGATCTTTTTCCAGGAAAGTACATTGCGATCAGTCCTGATACGCATACGATCAGACAGTTTTATCCTTTGCCTGATTCTGCGCACGTAGTGTTCAATGCCTTACCATCCTTCAACAATGACCAAGGTAATGTCAGTGTTTATCTACAGGACGGAGCAATTCTGAGTTTGCTGGATTCGGTCGATTATCATGAGGATATGCATTTTTCATTGATTGAGAACAGAGAAGGTATTAGTCTGGAGCGGATTTATGCAACTGAACCAGGTTATAACAAAGCCAACTGGCAGTCTGCTTCTTCAGTTTTTGGCAATGCGACCCCGGGATACAGGAATTCGCAGTTCAGGCTTGAGTCCATAACCCAGGATACCTTGTTTTGGTTGGAAGAGGCAGTTTTTTCCCCTGATCAGGATGGGTATTTTGATAATCTGGTAGTTCAATACCAGCTGCCTGAAGATGGTTGGGTTGGAACGCTGGAAGTATTCAGTATTTCAGGCCAGCAAATTCGGACATTGGTCAATAATAAATTGCTTGGGACGAAAGGAATCCTTGTTTGGGATGGATTGACAGAAGATGGGGGTTTACTTCCGGTTGGTCCTTATATTATACTTGCTCATTTGTTTCATCCTTCAGGTAAAACGGCAAGGCAAAAACTGGTATGTTTATTGGCGGGAAAGCTGTGAATTTTCCAGATGAGCTCCGTGGTATAGATCAGTCGGGGAAAATATTCATATTGAGTTAATTTAATACCCGATTCAATATTTTTGTCAATAAGTTTTCATTACGTACATTTATTATTTGAAATAATTTGGTACCAAATGGTAGCGGGATAAAAACCATGTTGCAGCTTAAAGTTACCGGTGTGCATGTTGTTTGAAAGGTATATATTTGGACTAAGAATTAAAAGGGTAGAAATGGAGGTGGTGGCTAATATTATTTGGAAAGATCATTGAGAGATCTGATAAAACCATGTTTAGTGAAATTTTCATTACAGAATTCCGGATGATATGAAGGCACATTCTTTTTTGTTCCAATGAAAGTACACAACATGTATTTTATGTACATACAAATTATGTTAAAGTTCAAAAGCAAAGTTAAATTGTTAGCAGGCACTTAAAAATCAAATAACATTGATAAAAATAAAGAATTGAAAGATAGTATGATGCCTGATTGCCAATGAAGAACCCAAAAACTTACATATGAAAAAGGATTTGGACAGACTGGAGGAACTGGAGAGAGATTTGAATCTTAAACAGTTGCAGATCAAAAGTTTGCTGACCATTACGCAAGCCATCAATGAGAATATTTCAGCGGATTCGCTGTTCAATATGTATAAATCATTTCTGAGCTGGGAAATGGGCGTTGAAAAGATGTTGTTATTCATCTGGAATGACAGCAATTGGGAATGTGTATCCAGAATTTCCGATGGAGATATAATGGATGAAGACAAGTTGGATGAATTGTTGGGACAATTTTCAAGATTGCATACCATCAAAGAGACGGATCCGATTGAAATTCAGCTTTTTGATATAGTGATTCCGGTTTTTCATAAGCAAATGCCTTTGGCTTATGCCCTGATCGGTGGCATCAAGGAAAAAGATGACTTGTACAATAAAATCCAGTTTATCACTACCATTACCAATATTGTGGCTGTAGCCATTGAGAATAAGCGGTTATTCAAGCGGCAACTCGAACAGGAAAGGTATGAAAAGGAGTATAATCTGGCAAGAGAGGTGCAACAAATGTTGATACCTGAGTCATTACCTGTTACCGAAAAATATGAATTGGGAAGTATTTACATGCCCCATTCCAATGTCGGTGGTGATTATATCGACTTTATACAGTTCGACGACAAAAGATTTGTTTTGTGTATAGCAGATATTTCAGGAAAAGGTATTGCTGCGGCAATTTTGATGGCCAATTTTCAGGCAATCATCCAAAGCCTGATCTATCAGTACCGGGATCTGGAAACTTTCATTTTTGCGTTGAATGAAACCGTATATAAAAGGATCACAAAAAGTGACAAATACATTACATTCTTCATTGCAGAGGTCAATGTAGATAAATACACCCTAAAGTATATCAATGCAGGGCATTTTCCACCGATCTTGTACAATAAGGGTGAGATCATCCGTCTGGATAAAGGATGTACGGTGATCGGTGCTTTTGAAAAAATGCCATTTATTGAAGAAGAAACCATACAATTAGAAAAAGAAAGTTTAATTTTGACCTTTACTGACGGGCTGACCGAACTTCAAAATGAAACGGGTGATTATTTGCAGGATGATGGTCTGGAAGCCTTCATACAGGATAACAAACAATTATCCGTCAATCAATTTAACCAAAAATTGTTGAAGAAAATCGACAGATTCAGGGGTAACAGAGGGTATGCCGATGATATAGCCATCCTGACATGTAAAATCCATTGAATTGAACTCTTTTAAAGTGTTGAAGGTTAGTAATGATGATCATAAATAGTTTTAATTAATCTCAAAAAATATATCAAGGCAATAAATGGATTCCCGACATACAGCATATCAAACACCCAGAAGAAAGAACAGGATCATAGCCGGATTACTTGCGTTCGTTGTGGGTATTTTTGGAGTACATCATTTCTATCTCAATAAGCCGGCTGCAGGTATTTTTTATATTTTCCTGTTTATTGTTACTATGGGTTTTTTCCCGGTTACTTTGTTGCTGGGATTTTTGGAAGCAGTCAATTTTTTCAACATGTCAGAAGAAAAGTTCCAAAGAAAATACAATAAGGATGTTCCCGGGCTTTTTGGAGATTATACGAGGAAACCTGGAGCTTCCTTTGAAAAAAGGTCCAATGGCAACAGCAAGCCTGTGACCAGGTTTAATCCCAGAACAGCCAGGATACCAAAGAAAAATCCTTTCAAGTTGAGCGCCGGTTTGAAATACAAGGATTTTGACCTCAAAGGTGCGATTGAGGATTACCAAAAAGCCTTGATGCTGGCTGAATTTGATCCGGATATACATTTTGATATGGCTGCAATCTATAGTCTGATGGAGCAAAAAGAAAAAGCTTTCCACCATCTGGAACTCGCTGTCCATTACGGATTAAAGGATGTACAAAAGATCAATACTTATGAGGATCTGGCATTTGTCAGAATACAGGATGAATTTGAAACCTTCAGGGACAATGGGTTCCGAATGACGGCAAAAACTGAAGAAAAAGAAGCTAATCCGGTTGAAAATCAGGCTGATGATACCTTGCTTGCTCATCTGAACAAGCTGGCAGACCTGCGGAAAAAGGGGCTCATTTCGGAAGAAGAATTTGCTATTGAAAAGGAGAAACTCAAAGAATACAGAAGGTAAAACTTTTCTATGTTAGCAATCCAGTTGATTTCCGATTCCATACAACCGATGACTGTTGAACATACTGTTGAACAGGCATTGGATAAAATGCATCAGTATCAGGTCAGGCATTTGCCGGTAATTGAGAAAAAAACGTACAGATTTTTGGGATTGATCAGCGAAGAGGATTTAAACGGAAAGCCAGACCAACTAACATTGGATACTTTGCAGGGAGTATTTGTGATGGTAGGGATCGCCCCGGAACAACATTTACTGGATATCGTTTATTTGTTGAGCCACAATGAAATAACGATATTACCTGTCTATAACAATGAAAAGTACCTTGGATGTATCCGGAGACAGGATCCATTCAGGTTATTGGGCAAATCAGTGGCTTTTGAGCCGGGAGGCAGTATGGTGGAGATCTGGGTTCAAACCAGAAATTATTCTCTATCAGAGATAGCCAGATTGGCTGAATCTGAAAATATACGGATCACCAGTCTGTTCATCAGCGATGCAGACATCATCAATGACAGGATCCGGATAACCATCAAAATGGATAGCAACCAGATTGATGGGGTATTGGCTTCTTTTGAAAGATTTGGATACGAAATTGCAGCAAGCTATCCTGAAAACAGCGATTATGTGAGCCTGCTGCGGGAAAGATATGAGTCTTTGATGCATTACCTCAATGTTTAAAAAAAATCGAATTCATTGGAAGATAGTTAACTTGAGCAAAACCGCCGCAACGGTGGTTTTAATCATTTTGATCCATTTGCTTTTCAGTTTTGGACTGGAGGCCCAGGGTTTTTTGAAAGTTCGTCAGATTGTAATCGAAGGCAATCATTATACCAGGGATCATATCATTTTTAAAGAGCTCGATTTTAGGTCAGGTGATACACTTTTTTTGGATAAACTGTATAACAGACTGGATCTCAATCGTAAAAGGGTGTTGAACACCGGCCTGTTCAATCATGTTGAGATCAATGTAACAGATTGGGATGTGGAAAAAATGGAAGCCACGATAGTGATCAAGGGCATAGAAAACTGGTTTTATTATCCGGTACCAATTTTGGAGTTGGGTGACCGAAGTGTCAACGAGTGGATATATCAACACGGTGCTGCTTTGAACAGACTCAATATTGGGATCAGTTTCATGCACATCAACCTGACAGGAAATGCAGACAAGCTTAAACTGACTTTTCACAGGGGATTTACCCAAAAATATGAATTGGATTATTATTTTCCTTACCTGGATGGGAAGCATACCTTAGGTGCATTTTTTAATACCTTATATGTTACGCACAATAATCTCGAATATATCACAAGAGAAAATCAGCTTGTTTTTACGGGTAAAGATCCGGGGAAGACACACCTGACCAGGTTCAGGATGCGTTTTGGATTGCAATTGAGGAGGAATCAAAAATATAAACACACGCTTTTAGCTGAATACCATCATAAAATGATCAGCGACTCCATCGTCGGGCTCAATCCCAGGTTTTTTCAGTTGAATGAAACCAAAATCAGGCATTTTTCGCTCATTTATCGGATGTTGTATAATAATGTGGATTTTAACCTTTACCCGACTTCAGGAAATAAAGTTTTTTTGGAGTTGAAAAAAGAAGGGATAGGTGTTTGGGAAGACCTGAATTATTTCCAGTTGACTGCGGGTTATGAGCAACATTTTAAGTACAACGAAAATTTTTCCACCCAATTGAAACTGAAAGGGAGATACAGCCTTTACGATGAAAGGGGAATTCCTTATCATTACGGAAAAGCTTTGGGTTATTTCGGGGACATTATCACCGGTTATCACCTGTATGTCATTGATGGCCCGCATTATGGTTATCTCCAAACTACCCAAAAATGGAAACTGCTGAATACGAATTACGATTTGGGAAGGAATATGCCACTGAAAAACTTTAAGGTGATGGCATTGCAAGCCTATCTGGGGTTTCACGGTGACCTGGCTTATGTGTATCAGCCATGGCAAACAGAACACAACCCCTACAACAATCGTTTGCTTTACGGGCTTGGTCTGAGCTTTGATCTGATAGTATTTCAAAACTATTTTTTCAGTGTGGAAGCAAATGTGAACCATCTCGGGCAACCAGGGATTTTCCTTGGCGGATCCAATACATTTATGTAAATATGGTTCAAAAGCTGCTCATTTTTTCATTGCTTGTTTTTTTGCTTGGCGATCTGAGCTATTCCTTTCTACAGCACTATCACAGACCTTTTGATGGTGATCTGGCTGGTGGTGTCGTTCCGGCAAAGGATGTAAAAATGATCCTTGACAATCCGCTCGGATTCAGGGTTTTCAAAGAAGGTGTGGGATATCCCAATCCAAATAAGTTTTTCAGTCACTGGAGTTTGTATCAATATTTCAGTACGGTACCATTTGTGTTTCAAAAGTTCACTGATCCGATCAATGCAGCTTATTTATCTGCCGCATTAGCCAAAACCCTTATACAATTGTCCATCCTTTTATTATTGACACTTTATGTAACCGGATGTTTGAATAAAAAACAGTTATTGGTGGTAGCTTCCCTAATGGTTCCGCTATTTCAGACCAATGGATATCAAAGCGCTATGGGGATCATCGATCCGGCAACTACCTATGTTTTCTTTTATGCTTTACCTGCTCTGTTGCTGATGATCTATTTTTATCCTTTATATTTTAAAATTAAGTATGGGATAACACCTGGTTTATTCAATTATATCAAGCCGTTTTGGTTACCGTTGGGCCTGGTAAGTTCGCTGAGCGGTCCGCTGAATCCGGGCATAACGCTGATCATCACGCTATTGTTATTCATGTCGTTTATTAGTGAAAATATCAGAACTGGAATGTCATCCGGTTTTTGGTCAAAGTTAAAAGAAGCCTTGTTGAAAATTCCGCGCGACTATTATTTCTATTTATTGCCGGTCAGTCTTTTTTCGTTGTATTCCTTGTATCTGGGAAGTTTTAATACAACCGGTTCCGGAAATGAGGGTTCGCTTTTCAGTCTGTTTGCCAAACTACCGGAAGGTATTTTCCGTGCATTTACAAAAATGATTGGCTATCCTTTATTGATATTGGTCTTGTTTTTTAATGTATATATCATCAAAAAATTTACAAACAATGATGAAGGGCTTCGATTGATCAGATCTTTTAAATGGGTTGGGATTTTTACGTCACTTTATATTGTTTTGTTGCCTTTGGGTGGCTACCGGGAATACAGGCCTTTTTTGTTAAGATATGATACGATTTTACCGATTACGCTGATGTTGTTCTTCATTTTTGGTAAAATTACGCTTTATTTGTTAATAAACCTTCGAAAAAAACAGTTAAACTGGTATGTACCTCTGATTTTGCTTGTTTTATTAAATTATATGTTGATAGATCAATCCGGTTTTGGCAGCAGTGAGTGCGAAAGAACTGCAATGGTAGAGTTGTCCCGGTCAAAGGATACCAAGGTCAGATTGAACAATGATTGCACGGTACTTTCCTGGTCGCTAATGAACGATCCGGCTGGTTCAGCTATCAAAACCGCCTTGCTTAAAAAATGGAATATCCTGGAAGATGACAAATTGTTTTATCAATCCGGCAAGTAAGCCTCATTTTCTTTCAAGAACTGAGTCAGATTATGAAATATGATTCCTTATGCGCGCAATAATTGAAACCAGAAGTCTGTGAAAGAACTGCAAAGATGCATTATAATAAAAGCAATGCTTTTCACCCAGCGTATTTTGACAATACTTTGCCCGGATTTTTACATTGATTTTTCCCGAAAAAATTAGCATCGACCCAAATCTTTTCAGGCAGATTACCAGACTCAATTCAGGATCATTTTGGTGGATCCCGGAGGGTTCACAGAAAAATAATGAAACCGATCCAATTATATGATGTACCTTTGAAAGCGGAATTTAGATGGCATACAGACTTTTTGATTGTTGAAATATGAGGCAACTCCGAAAAGTATTAATCACCACGGATGCATGAAAAGAAACGTATACTTCAAATATTTTTAATATGAAATTTAGCATGTTATAAATTATAATATTTAAAATATGTTTTAATAATAGAAAATATACCTTTTCGGAGCAGACTCAATTTTCATAAATAAATTCATTTTTAAGGATAATTTAGATAAAAAAAGCATTATGGATTTCGGACAAAAAACTGAATTTTTAAGCAATTTAAAATCAGATCTCTACCAAAAGGATTTTTTATTGACCTGGGAAAAAAGCAATGATGATCTGCTTGCAATATTGGAAATCGCTGACATTTTGAAAGATATGAGGCAGGCAAATATTTCACCCAGGGTTTATGATTCCGGTCTTGCGGTTTCTGTTTTCAGGGACAATTCCACCAGAACACGGTTTTCATTTGCGTCTGCGGCCAATCTTCTGGGACTGGCTGTTCAGGATATGGACGAACAAAAATCACAGATAGCCCATGGCGAAACAGTGAGGGAAACAGCCAACATGATCTCTTTTTTGTCAGATTTTATAGGTATCCGGGATGACATTTTTTTGGGAGAAGGCAATAAATACATGCGAGAAGTCTCATTTGCCCTGGATGAAGGATTTAATGCCGGCGTTTTACCCGTCAGACCAGGAATAGTCAACCTGCAGTGCGATCAGGATCATCCAACCCAGTCCTTGTCAGATCTACTTCATCTGAAACACGAATTTGGTTCGCTTGAAGCGCTTAAAGGCAAGAAAATTGTCATGAGCTGGGCTTATTCTCCCAGTTATGGCAAACCCATGTCTGTTCCACAGGGTATCATTGCCCTGATGACCCGTTTTGGCATGCAGGTTGAATTGGCATACCCTGAAGGATATTCGCTGATCCCTGAGGTTGTTGAAACTGCCAGAGCTTTTGCCATACAAAGCGGTGGTTCTCTGAACATCAATCATTCCATGGACGATGCGATGAAAGATGCTGATATTGTATATCCTAAAAGTTGGGCGCCATACCATATCATGGTTCAACGCACTGAATTACTTAAAAATAAAGACACTCAGGGGTTAGCAGAACTTGAAAAGCAGGCGTTGGAAAACAATGCCCGGTTCAGCAACTGGGAATATACGGACAAACAGGAAAAGCTTACCAAACATGGAAATGCTTTATACATGCACTGTTTGCCAGCAGATATATCCGGGATTTCCTGTGCAAAAGGAGAGGTGGAGGCCGGAGTTTTTGAAAAATTCAGGCTGAAAACATACCTGGAAGCCGGATTCAAACCATATATCATCGCTGCGATGATGTTTGCGAACAAATTTAAAGATCCAGCGGATGTATTGAAAAACATGATCACCGGGGGATCAAAACGGGTTGGTTTCTAAAAAGCGACCCGGAAACTCGGACCATGCTCCTGATACATAGACTATCTGACCATTTTTAACGACAACATCAGGCGAACCTTTGGTTTTGAATCCATCGTAGATGTTGATATCAGATTGAGAATGATGGTTTCCAACGGAGATCACCTGATTTTTTTCCGTGTTCCAGACGATCAGGTCAGCATCAGATCCTGCAGCGATGAGTCCTTTTTGCGGATACAAACCCAGAATTTTGGCAGCATTGTAAGAAGTGAGTGAAACAAACTGATTCACCGAGATTTTCCCGGTCAAAACGCCGTAAGAATACAGCAATGTCATGCGATGTTCAACACCGCCTGCGCCGTTAGGGATCAGTGTAAAATTGTGTCTACCCAGTCTTTTTTGCTCCAGCTTGAAAGGGCAATGGTCTGTTCCGATGGTTTGAATGATGCCTGTGCGCACAGCTTCCCAAAGCGCTTCATTGTCTTCCTTTTTTCTCAATGGAGGACTCATGACATAACCACAAACCTGGTCAAATTCTCCTTCATAACTGGCATCATCCAATAATAAATATTGAGGACAGGTTTCTGCAAAGACCTGTTGCCCATTGGATTGAGCTTTTTGTATGTATTCCAGGGACATTTTGGTGGATACATGGACGATGTAAATCGGACAACCGGCTTCAGCTGCTAAGTCTATAGCTCTTTTGACTGCAGTTGCTTCCATATTTGCCGGTCTTGAAACCGGATGATAACGGGGAGAAAGTTTTTTTTCAGCGATCAGTTGTTTCCGTTTTGATTCAATGTCATCTCCTGTTTCACAATGCAATAACACCATTCCGCCAGCTTTGGCAACAGCTCTCATCACAAGAAGGATCTCAGCATCGTCCAGACCGATGGTATCTTTATATGCCATATAAACCTTAAAAGTCCGCAGTCTGGTTTCATTAACCATTTTTGCTATTTCATTGGGTAAACAGGTTCTCCATTCAACCGGACTGACATGGAAGGAGTAATCACAAAGAGAGTTTTCTGCCTCTTTTATCCGGAGTTCTGTGGCTTGAATCAGGGTTTGATCTTTTTCAGGAGTCACAAAATCAACCAGAGTGGTGGTGCCCCCTTTCAGAGCCGCCCTGCTTCCGGAATAAAAATCGTCTGCCGAATACCCAGAGTTTGTTTTGAGGTGCATGTGAACATGCGGATCGATTCCTCCCGGGAAAATCAGGCATCCGGATGCGTCTATCTTTTGAATCTGATCATTTTCATAGGCCAGATTTTTCCCAATTTGAAAAATCTTTCCGTCCCTGCAAAGAATATCAGCATGTAAAGTTCCATAGGAATTGATCAACGTCCCGTTGATGATCAGCAGATCCATAATTTGTTGATTTGATTATATTTGCTTGACAAATAAGCCATTGGAATCCAATTCAAAGCCCATTTTTAAAAGATATTCATTATAAGCTTTTGAACTTCCTGAGGAAACAACCTTTGAGAAACCAGCTTTAGAAAGGAATTTACCTATACGATGATACACATACTTTCCATTTTTGTAATCACGGTATTCCGGTATCACATAGTCCAGGTCAACCCTCAGGGACTGTTCATTTTCTTTACCGGCCAGAAACACACCGGCAACTGCCAGATTGCGGAGAACGAAAAACTTCATCGTGTGATTTTCAGCTTCGTAATGAAATCCCGGGAAAAATCTTTCGATCTCATGCTGATGAAAATCAAGGAATTTTTGCATATAAACGCTTTCTCCGGTGATTTCCAGAATATCAAAAAGTTGTTTTTTACCATAGATCCTGCGCAAATAATATATGTCCACCATGAAAATGAAGCTGTTCAGTAAAAAAACAGGGTATGCACCTATTAATAAACCATATGTGGCAAATAGTCCTGCGCCTGTAAGGTTGATCCACCGAAATTTAACGATCGAATTCATGGTCATGGACAAAGCGATCAAACTTGATGCAAAATAGCCTATCCACTGTAATAAGTTGACTTCCATTTTTTGTCTTTAATTCTTTAATTTTTTCCACAATCGCAAAGATTGTTCTCTGGTAAATTCGAGTATTTCATGTTCGTTGACTTTTTGTAACATCCTGTTTTTTAAAACCCATTCTCCATCTGAGATCAAATGTGTTATATGTCTGGATTCAATACCGAAAATAAAATGACCCAGGAAATTTTCAAGGTGAATTTTTGTTGGTGAATCATAATCCAACACTACCAGATTATTTTCGCCGTCTCCGGAATAACTATTGGAATTCAGATAATTATGCGCATTTCTAAAACGTTTGTACGTTTCATAATAATCGATCTGATCAAATCCCTGACCAGCAAAAAAAGCAGATTTTGCGCTTTTAAGCATATCGCTGTGCATACCATCTGTACCCAGCATGATCCTTTGTCCCAATCCATTTGAGTTGAATCTGCCAACCTGATTGTTGAGGTTGCTATCCATGTTTTGAACTACCCAGACGGGTGATCCGGAAATATGGGAACGTTCCTTGTCATCCAGATGGAGGCAGTGTACCAGAATGCTTTTGGGGGAGTCAAGAACACCGGCGTCTTTAAGTCTTTCTACGACCCTTTGCCCATGATTCTGAAGGCAATGTTGCTGATCGGCTTTATCTTCAGCAACGTGAATATGGATGCCTGAATTGGTTTTGTGCATCAATTCCACTGATCTTTGCAGGGTATCATTTTCAACAGTAAATGATGCGTGCAAACCGACCAATCCCTGATGATTGAGTAGATAGTTTTCTGTTTCCTCCAGACCTTTCAGCGCATTGGCTGTACCGTATCGGTCCGTGATTTCATAACACAGCAAATGACTGATACCGATTTTCTCAAAGGCATCTGCGATGATTTCCAGTGAACCCGGAATGCAATTGGGAGAAGCGTGGTGATCAATGGCAAAAGTAGATCCGGATTTTACACAGGCTATTGCCGTTGCTAAAGCACTTGCTTCGATCATGTCTTTATCCAGAGCCTGATCCAGTTTCCACCAGATATATTGTAGGACTTCTGTAAAATTTGACGGAGTTTTTTCAGGTGAGGGCATTCCTCTTGCCAGTGCAGAATATACATGATGATGGCCAACGACAAAGGATTTGGTGACCATTTTACCGGTGCAGTCCATTACCTCATCATCCGGCCCGATATCGGGTTTTTCATCTTCGCCAAAAAATATTATTTTTCCACCGATTCCAGGATAAATTTTTATGGAACAATTTCTGAACTCTAATGTATTCCAATCAACGTAACATGTATTTTTGAGTATGATGGCCATAATATGGTAATTGTTATAACAGGTAAATGTACAAAAAAATGCTAAAAATTTACTTTTTGGGTAAGTTAGGGTCTAAAAATTGAGTCTGCTCCGAAAAGTCCAATTTGTTGATTTTCATTCGTTTTTTGCCCCGACCTACTGAGGTCAAAGTTCAGACCAAGAATAAAGTGAAACGATTGAAAATCAACAAATTAAAAGTCTCCTTTCAGGCTTGTACTGACTGAAAACGTCAGTAGAGATTTAGGTGGCAAAGACTTTTCGGAGTAGACTCAGCTTTTTATTTCTAAAAAAATACCATGATAAATCAGTCCTTCATTTATTTATAAACACCAAAATTCTTGTATTCTTCCTTTGTTTTCAGGAATGCATTGCAACAATCCTGCAGGATGGAATCCGGATCCCTGAATTCAAAATTAAACATACTTTTCGCTTTGGAAGCATTATACGCAAAGCTCATGGAAGACGTCATGAGTGTTTCACGTGTAACCGTCAGCGGTTTTTTTATCAACCTGTTTTTGAATGCTTCCACACGCCATGCCAGAGCTTCAAGCCAGGGTGTCAAAGGCTTGGTTGGTGGTTGGATTTTGAGGTTGACAGCTATTTTTGAAAATAAATCACGATAACTGATATTGCCCCCATTACATATAAATCTTTCTCCGTAAATAGGTGATTCGAGTAAGAGTCCAGTCATTTTAGCGACATCCCTGACGTCGACAATACCAGTTGAACCGACAGGGAAAAATGAAATACCTTTATAGATCGAATCAACTATATTTACAGATCCTTTGGTCCAATTACCGGCACCCAGTATGAGGGAAGGATTGATCACTGCCGCTGGCAGACCCTCGTGAAAAGCCCTCCAGACTTCCTGTTCTGCCATATATTTGCTGATGGCATAATGTGTGTTAAACGGACTGTTTGACCATTTGGTCTGTTCATCAATGGTCAGGTGATTTTTTAGTCTGCCAAGAGCAGCTACAGAACTTATGTGCACAAACTTGATGATCGGTTTTCCCAGACAGACATTGACAAGATTGGCAGTTCCTTCTACATTTACCTTATACATTGTTTCGCGCAATCGGGGTTCGAAAGAAACGGTGGCTGCAGTGTGGATAACGGCATCCACCTCGTTGATAAGCTCTTCCAGTCTGCAAACATCGAGAATATCCAGTTCAGTCAATTCAACATGGTCCTCCAGACCTGACAGCATTTCCAAATTGCTACCGGCTCTGCAACCAGCCAATATATGAAGATATCCTTCATTCAATAAATGCCTAACGATATAACTACCTAAAAAACCGTTGGCTCCTGTTACCAGAATTTTTTTGTCTTTCATTCCCGATGATGATTTTCATCCAAAAATGCGAATCAAGGGTTGAAAAAAAGCTCCGAAAATCCTTTATTTGGCCTCAATCCTAAAGGAAGATAAAGGATTTTCTCGCTTTCATCCTTTAGGATCGAGGCAAAAAAGTGAGAAAATCCTGCTTATCTGCAGAATTAACTTTAACCCTTGATTCGCATTAAAATGTAAAAATGAGAAAAATATGATTGTTGAGCGATAAAAAGCCTGTAATATCCATTTAAAGGAAATATTTTTGTTTATCAGACAACATATCGGGTTGTTATTATCAATACGGGCAAAAAATATGAATAAAGCATTGAACGGCAGATTTTATCCCGGAATCAGCAAAGTTACCTGAAATTCCAGTCAAAATCAGACATATCCAGTATACAGTGCTGCAATAGCGTAATCGCATGGCGGATATCAGATTTATGTGCCATTTCAATGACCTGATGCAGATGGCGTGTCGGTATAGAAATGCAACCAGAGATGGCGCCGCCCTTTCCGGATCGTTGCAAAGCAGCTGTATCGGTGCCTCCTCCTTGTAATATTTCCAGTTGATATGGAATATTTTGATTTTTGGCAATGCTTTTCATATAATTGACCATCCTGTAATCCGAGATCACCATAGAGTCCATGATCTTGACAGCCGGACCGAGTCCGAGTTTGGTCACCATTTCATGAGCCTGTGCACCCGGCAGATCGTAGGCAATCGTAGTATCCAGTGCAATACCAAAATCCGGCTGGATGGAGGAAGTCGCTACAGTTGCTCCCCTCAATCCCATTTCTTCCTGAACGGTAAAAACAGCGTAAAAATCCATAGGCAAAACGGCATTGTCCAGATTTTTCAGACATTCCAAAAGGATGAATACGGAAACCCTGTTGTCCAGTGATTTAGAATTGACACAATCACCCATTTCGATCAGGGTTCTTTCGCGGGTTACGGGAGCTCCGGTGCCTATATATTTTAACAACTCATCTTTGGACAAACCTGTATCGATGAAAAAATCCCTGATTTCCGCTGGTTTTCTTTTCTCTTCAGGAGACATGATATGAATTGGTTTTGAAGCCATCACTCCGGGAATGATCTTGTCACCGTGTATGTATACACGTTGTGCAGTCAATGTTTTGGGGTCAAAACCGCCAAGCGCCTGGAAGCGGATAAAGCCATCGTCGTCAATATGTGTTACGATGTAACTGATTTCATCCATGTGAGCTGCGCACATCAGTTTTTGATCAGATGAACCCTTTTTGAAAGCGATCACATTGCCCATGGAATCGGTGCTGATCTCGTAGGACAAGCCGGAAAGCTGGTTCAATAAAAAACTTCGTATCTCCTGTTCAAAGCCTGGCGCACCGGGAATTTCGCAGATTTGTTTCAACAATTCAATATCAATCATAGTCCTTACCAGTATTATCCGGTAAAATTAAAAAAGATTCGGTCATTCACTAAAAAACATGGAAAATTCTGAGAATATGAAAAGAAAAGCTTTTGGCAGAAAAACAATATAAAATTTGAGTCCACTCCGAAAATTCTTTGCCCCATAAATCCCTACTGACGTTTTCAGTCAGTACAAGCAATGACGTTTCCAGTCAGTACAAGCACTGACGTTTCCAGTCAGTACAAGCCTGAAAGGGGACTTTTAATTTGTTGATTTTCAAACGTTTTCCTTTAGTCTTGTGCTGATCTTTGATGCCAGTAGATTGGGGCAAAAAACGATTGAAAATCAACAAATTGGATTTTTCGGAGCAGACTCAAATTTTTGTAATTGTTTTGCACAATTGTCTGTTGTCTTATGTCTGATAGCCAATGATTTATACCAAGGTTAAAACAGATGATTCCAGAACAAATCATTTGTCTTTTACCCAATGTAATCGCTCAGTATTAAGAGACTATTAGGCTATCAGCTTTAATAACTGACCACCTAAATAACTACAAATATGTTGCATCAGTCTTGCGAATCCAATGTTTTGAAAAAAAGATTAATCCATTCAAATATCTTCCTTCTTTTCCATCTCCTCCAAAGCCAATCTCGCAGCTTTCAAAGACCGTACATTTTCCCTGATCAGGATCAGGTGCTTAGGCGTTTGTTTGAGGGTCAGGCGTTTTGCTGAACCATGCGTAGTGACATACTGCAATATATGATTGAAAACTGGTCCTTCAAAATAGCTGGATGTCTGATTGCCAACAAAAAAGCAGCGCATCTTATGTTCTTTCAAAGAAAATCGCTCAAATCCCAGCTCCTTGCACTTCCATCGTATCCTCAAACCTTCAATTAAATTATTGATCTGATGTGGCAACTTACCGTAGCGGTCAACCAGTTCGGAGATGAATTTACCGATGCCATCTTCATTTTCCAGACGATCAAGCACATTGTACTGGTGAAGCCGCTCCTGAGTCTGACTGATGTATTCACTCGGTATCAGCATCTCAATATCAGTGTCGACCTCCACATCTCTGATATATGTTTTTCCTTCCGTGTTTTCCTCAGCGAACAGATCCCTGAATTCATTTTCCTTCAGTTCCATGATCGCTTCTTCCAGGATCTTTTCATAGGTTTCGTAACCGATATCCGTGATAAAACCGCTTTGTTCCGCACCTAAAAGATTACCCGCTCCGCGAATGTCCAGATCTCTCATGGAAATGTCCAGACCACTACCCAGATCTGAAAAATCCTCCAGGGTTTTCAGGCGCAAACGTGCATCTGTCGTCAGAGTACTCAACGGAGGCGCAAAAAGATAGCAATATGCCTGCTTGTTGGAGCGGCCAACGCGTCCGCGCAACTGATGCAGGTCGCTCAGACCAAACTGATGAGCATTGTTGATGATCATCGTATTGGCATTGGGAATGTCCAGCCCGGTTTCTATGATGTTGGTACTGATCAGCACATCATACTTTTTATCGATAAAATCCAGCAGGGTTTTTTCGAGTTGTTTGCCCTCCATTTGCCCGTGAGCCATGGCGATGCGCACATCCGGCAAAAGTTTTTTGATCATCAGTGTGAGCTCAGCCAGGTTTTTGACCCTGTTGTGTATAAAAAACACCTGCCCGCCCCGGTCTACTTCAAAATTGATCGCATCCACGATCAGATGCTCTGAAAAAACCCTTCTTTCGGTGTAAATCGGTTGCCTGTTGGGCGGTGCTGTCCTCAATATAGACATATCCCGTGCACCTAAGAGAGAAAACTGCAAGGTCCTTGGAATCGGCGTAGCAGTCAGTGTCAGGGTATCTACATTGACCTTAAGACTTCTGAGTTTCTCCTTGGCTGCGACCCCGAATTTTTGTTCTTCATCCAGCACGAGCAAACCGAGATCTTTGAACATCGTTTTTTGATTGAGCAGAGCATGGGTTCCGATCACAATATCAACGGTCCCTTCCTTAATTTTTTTGTACAGCAGGGTTTTTTCTGCTGTAGTTCTGAAGCGGTTGATATAGTCTACTCTCACCTTAAAATCCTGCAACCGTTCCGTAAATGTCCTGAAATGCTGCAGTGCCAAAATGGTGGTTGGAACAAGGATCGCCACCTGTTTTCCTCCCAAAACAGCCTTGAAAGCAGCTCTGACAGCAATTTCTGTTTTGCCAAAACCCACATCTCCGCAAATCAAACGATCCATTGGATAAGCTTTGAGCATGTCTTCCTTGACCGCTTCCGTTGCGCTGGCCTGATCCGGTGTGTCTTCATACATAAAACAAGCCTCCAGCTCTGCCTGCATATAGTCATCCGCCGGAAAAGAAAATCCCACCGCACTCTTTCTTTTGGCATATAATAGGATCAGATCCTGCGCGATGTCCTTGATCTGCTTTTTCGTTTTTGCCTTAAGCTTTTTCCACCTGTCTGAACCCAGTTTGTCCAAAACAGGCAGGCTGCCTTCCTTGCCTGAGTATTTGGATATTTTATGGAGTGAATTGATGCTTACCCAAAGGATATCTTTATTCTTGTATAAGAGTTTAACTGCTTCCTGCACATTTCCATTGATGGATATCTTTTCAAGGCCGGAATAAACGCCGATCCCGTGGTCGATATGTGTGATGAAATCACCTTTTTGCAACTCACGCAACATCCTGATATTGATGGCTTTATCTTTTGAATAACCGGTTCTTAGACTGTATGCGTGGTGCCTTCTGAAAATCTGATGATCGGTGTAACAAACGATTTTTTGGTCATGGTCAATAAATCCTTCATGGATTGTCAGCGGAACGGGCGTATACTCAATCCGGGCTTTCAGATCTTCGAAAACCTGTTTAAAACGCTTGATCTGCTTATCATTGCCTACCCAAAGATAGGTGGAATAATCTTTTTCTGTCAATGTTTCAAGGTCTTCGATGAGCAATTTGAAATTGCGGTTGAAATGGGTTTGAACTTTGCCTGAGAAAACAATTTTTTCCTTAATCAGAATATCCAGCCCGGCGGTATTTCCATGGATCAAGGTAGTAAAATCTTTCAAGCGGTTGATCAGTTCATTGGGTAAAATGAAAGCCCTTTCTCTGAAAAAAAGACTGAGATCATCCAGCGGATCCGTTAACCGGGTCTCGAGTAAGCTGACTTTTTCAAAACAATCGACCAGTGTGTCTGTCAGACTTTCAGGATGCTTGACCCAGATCACAGTGTTTTGGGGTAAAATTTCCAATAAAGACACCTTGTCCCTGCTTGAAAAACGGCTGTTGACATTCGGGATGATGGTGAGTTTTTCAATGGATCTGACGGACAATTGTGTGACCGGATCAAACATTCTGATCGATTCTACTTCGTCATCCACGAGTTCTATCCGGTAGGGCCATTCATTGGCAAAATTAAAAACGTCGATGATGCCACCCCTTATGGAAAACTGACCGGGTTCATAGACATACTCTTCGCGTTTAAAATCGTAGGAGACCATGAGCTCTATCATCGTTTCCACATCCAGCGGTTCACCTTTTTCGATGCGGATCTTCATGGCGTCTACCATGTCCGGTTTGACTACCTTTTCAAAAAGTGCTTCAGGATAGCTTACAATGATAAAAGGTTGGGGATATGCAACACCCAACTTGCCGGCAATTTCTGTTCTCAACTGAACATTTCCCTGGTTGATCTCCTCAAAATTTCCTGGTCGTTTGAAAGAATCAGGGAAAAATGTAGCTTGGTCACCCAATAAGGTTTCCAGAGTATTATAATAATAAGCGGCCTGTTCCTTGTGTTCTGCAATGAACAATTGCGGTGCTTTTCCTTGCAGAAAAAGTCCTGACAGGATAAAAGCATCCTGCCCGCCTGCAAGTCCTTCCAGTAAAAAGACTGCCGCGGTATCACCACTGACAGTTTCCCTCAGTTTTTTAATATGTTCACTGCCTTGATAGCGTGATATTAACTCTTCAACCATTTTCACGCGACAAATATACACAAGCAAGGTACAAAATGCGATGATGCCTATCCATGTATTTTGCCCGGATCGAAATATTTTCCAATGATAAGAGTAAAAAATGAGGCCATTGAAGATTTAAATAAAAAGAATTAGCATTTAAATCTTAACTAATTAATAAAATTAAATACTGAATTTGTTCCAGTATTTTATACTATTTAATCATTATTTTTGTTTAATGAATAATAATTAGTCATTTATTCTGTTATTAAGAAAGTGTAAAAAATACACCAACAGTATAATAT